>DATDDC010000756.1:0-3505 GCA_036523995.1 Anaeromyxobacter sp. | reverse complement strand
CGGCGCGCCCGCCGCGGCGCACCCCCTCGAGGAAGCGGCGGTTCACCTCGAACACGATCTCGAGGTGGCGCGGCAGGACGCGCCCGAAGAGGTCCACGGACCACTTCTCGAGCGCCTCCGGCATGAGCGTGTGGTTCGTGTAGCCGAACGTCGCCTCGCAGATCTCCCAGGCGTCGTCCCAGGCCATGCCCTGCTCGTCCACGAGCACCCGCATCAGCTCGGCGATGGCGATGGCGGGGTGCGTGTCGTTGAGCTGGATGGCGACCTTGTCCGGGAAGCTCTCGAAGCCCTCGTGCACCTTGAGGTGCCGGTTGATGATGTCGTGGATGGAGCAGCACACGAAGAAGTACTGCTGCTGGAGCCGCAGCTCCTTGCCCATCACGGTGAGGTCGTTCGGGTAGAGGACCTTGGAGATGTTCTCGGAGACGTCCTTCTCCTGCACCGCCGCCAGGTAGTCGCCGGCGTTGAAGTCGGCGAGATCGAGCTCCTGCGAGGCGCGGGCGCGCCAAAGCCGGAGCGTGTTCACCGTGCCGTTCTGGTAGCCCGCGATGGGCGTGTCGTACGCGATCCCCTGCACGTGGCGCGCGTCGACCCAGCGCACGCGGAGGCGGCCTTGCTCGTCCACGCCGTTCTCGGTGCGGCCGTAGAACGCCACCGGCACGACGTACTCGGGCCGCGCGATCTCCCACGCGTTCCCGAAGCGCAGCCACTCCTCCGGCAGCTCCACCTGCCAGCCGTTGCGGATCTCCTGCTCGAAGATGCCGAACTCGTAGCGGATGCCGTAGCCGTAGGCCGGGTAGGAGAGCGTGGCGAGCGAGTCGAGGAAGCAGGCGGCGAGGCGGCCCAGGCCGCCGTTCCCGAGGCCGGCGTCCGGCTCCTCCGGGAGGAGGTCCGCGAGGTCGAGCCCCAGATCGTTCAGGGCCGCCCGCATGTTGTCGTAGAGGCCGAGGTTGAGGAGGTTGTTCTCGAGCGCCTTCCCCATGAGGAACTCGAGCGACAGGTAGTAGACCCGCTTCGCGTCGTGCTTGTAGTAGGTCTGCTGCGTCTCGATCCAGCGCCGCGTCATCCGGTCGTGGACGGCGTAGGCCACGGCGAAGTAGCGATCGAGCTGGGTGGCGGTGTGCTCGTCCTTGCCCTGCGAGTACTGGAGGTGATCGGCGTAGGCGCGCTTCAGCGTCTCGACGTCGGCGGCGGTGCGCGCGTTGGGAAGCTGGCGGGCGCGCTCGAGCGCCTTCGCTTCCTCCGCGAGCGCCCCGGCGGCCTTCCTGGGAGGGGACATGTGGCGTCCATCCTAACCCGGACGCCCGAAGCTACGCTCCCCGGCGCGGGCTCAGCACGGCCGCGAGCTCGGAGTAGAGGTGGATGGCGCTCCGCACCGCGCGCTGGAAGTCGCCGAGGTGCAGGCTCTCGTTCTCGGAGTGCGCGTTCGTCGAGGGGTCCTCGACCCCGATGAGGAGGGCGGGGACGCCGCCCAGCGCCTTCGCGAACGGCTCGACGAAGCCGATGGAGCCGCCGCAGCCGATGGCGAGCGCCGGCCGGCCGTAGCCCTTCTCCAGCGCCCGGAAGGCGGCCGCGAAAGCGGGGTGCGAGACGTCGGTGATCCAGGGGGGGCCGGCGGTCTCGACCTGGGTCTTCAGCTCGAGCCCCCAGGGGACGGCGCGCCGCAGGTGATCGAGGAGCGCTTCGCGCACGCGCACGGGATCCATGTCCGGCACGAGCCGCACGCCCACGCGCGCCCATGCGGCGTCGTTGATGATGTTGCGCGCCTCCTTGCGCGTGGAGGCCTGCATGGCGTTCACCGCGATGGACGGCTCCCACCAGTTGAGCTCGAGCGGATGCCGGCCGCCGAGGAGCGGGACGCCGGGGCGGAGCCGCGCCTGCCGGCGGAAGTCCTCGGCCGTGACGGGGAGCGCGGCGATGGCCTCCGCCTGCGCCTTGGTGAGCGGGCGGACGCCCTCGCGCACCCCGGGGACGGCGATGCGGCCCTCGCCGTCGACCAGGGTCGCGAGCATCTTGGCGAGCGCGATGGCCGCGTCCGGCACCGGCCCGCCCCACATGCCGGAGTGGAGGCTCTGCTCGAGGGCGCGCACCTCGACGTCGACGGTGACGAGGCCTCGCAGGGCGATGGTGACGCAGGGCACCCCCACCTCCACGTTGCCCGTGTCGGTGAGCACCATGGCGTCCGCGTCGAGCCTGGAGCGGTAGCGCTCGATGAAGGTGGAGAGGTGCTCGGAGCCGATCTCCTCCTCGCCCTCCACCACGATCTTCACGTTGAGCGGCATCCTGCGGGCGCCGCGCACCCAGGCGTCCACCGCCGCCGCGTGCACGAGGATGCCGGCCTTGTCGTCGGCGGCGCCGCGCGCGAAGAGCCGCCCGTCCCGCTCGGTCGGCTCGAAGGGAGGCGATCGCCAGGCCTCCGCCTCGCCGGTCGGCTGGACGTCGTGGTGAGCATAGAGGAGGAGCGTGGGGAGCGCGGGATCCTCGATGCGCTCGCCGAAGACGTAGGGATGGGCGCCCGGGACCTCGAGCACGTCGACCTTGTCGAAGCCGCGCCGGCGGAGCAGCTCCGCGACCGCCTCCGCGCTCCGCGCCACCTCCCCCTCCGGGAAGCCCGCGAAGGAGATGCTGGGGATGCGCACGATCCGCTTCAGCTCGTCGAGGTAGATGGCGGCGTTCTTCTCGTAGTGGGCGAGGGCGGCGTCGGGAGAGGTCTGGGCCATGGCGCGCCATATAACCACCTCGCCCCCGCGGCGCCGGAGCGAAAGACCGGGGTCGCCGCCCGGGTTCACCGTGAGGCGCAATGGCACATCGGGACGCCGCGCCGAGCATGCCGGCTTGCTGTGTTTCCGGCACCGTGTCCTCGATCCGCGCACGGCAGGAGAGGGAGCATGGACGATTTTCCGTAGCAGGGTTCCGTCCCCCCGCGGGTGCCGACCGGGATCTCCGGGCTCGACGAGGTCCTGTCGGGAGGGCTGTTCCGCGGCGGCGTGTACGTCGTCCGCGGAATCCCCGGCGTCGGCAAGACGATCCTCGGCAACCAGATCGCGTTCAACCACGTCCGCGCCGGCGGTCGCGCGCTCTGCCGCGCTCGAACTGCTCGAACACCCGCGCCCGATCGCCCGGCACGATCCCCGGGCCCTCGTCCGAGACGGCGAGCGTGGCGTCGGGGCCCGCGGCGCGGACGCGGACGTGGACGGGGGATCCCGCCGCGTACTTCATGGCGTTGGCGAGGAGGTTCTCGAGCACCTGGGCCCTCTAGAGCACCACGAGCCCGAGCCGCGCAGCCTTCACGATCGCGGCCGCCCGGCTTCCGGCCCCGAGCTTCCCCAGGATGGCGTTCACGTGGAACTTGGCGGTGTGCTCGGAGATGCCGAGCCGCGCGGCGATGGCCTTGTTGGCGAGGCCCTCCGCGAGGAGGGCGAGGACCTCCCGTTCACGGGCGGTGAGCCCCTCCACCGCGGCGGCGTCGTCGGGGGGCCGGAGCCAGTCGCGCGCCAGGGCGGCG
>DATDDC010000755.1:0-11480 GCA_036523995.1 Anaeromyxobacter sp. | reverse complement strand
CTCACCATCCACGACAACCGCTCCACGATGGTCTCGTTCCGGCGCAACCGCGGCGAGGTCCACTACCGGGTGCACCACATGTTCCTCGACGCGCCGGGCGACGTGGTGCGCGCCCTGGCGGCGTTCGCGGGATCCTTCCGGGGCGGAGGCGCCCGGCGGCGCGACGCGGGGACGCGCATCGACGCGTTCGTGCGCCGGAACCGCGCGCGGATCGCGGTGCCGAGGGCGGACCTCCTCGTCTCGCGCGGGCGCGTCCACGATCTCCAGGCCATCTACGATCGGCTCAACGCCGAGCACTTCGAGGGGCGCATCGAGGCGCGCATCGGGTGGGGCCCGGTGCGCGGCGGCCGGCGCCGGCGCACGGTCAAGACCGGCGTGTACGTGCAGGACGCGCGGCTCATCCGCATCCACCCGACGCTGGATCGCCCCGAGGTGCCCGCCTTCTACGTGGAGGCGGTGGTCTTCCACGAGATGCTCCACCAGGCCGTGCCGGCGCGCGAGGTGGGCGGCCGCCGCATCGTGCACGGCCCCGAGTTCCGCCGCCGCGAGCGGGCCTACCCCGATCACGCGCGGGCGAAGTCGTGGGAGGAGAAGAACCTCCCGCTCCTGCTCTCGGCACCCGGTTAGGCGATAGCGGGCGGGCCCACGCCCCGTTGCGGACGGGCCACCGCAAACTTCCGGCGCGTTCCGGCGCTCCGCGCCATAATCGCGCAGCGCCGAATGCCCCGCCTGCCCGCCGCCCTCGCCCTCGCGCTCCTCTCCGCGTCGGGCTGCGTTCGCGGCATCGGCACCGCGCAGGAGCCGCTCGTCGACGACCTGGAGCTGCGCGGCGTCCGCTCGGTGGACAAGGACGATCTCGTCGCGAAGCTCGCGACGCAGGCGCCGGTGGCCCGGCCGGGGATCGCCGGGGTCGTGGTGAAGGACCGCCAGCGCCTCGACCCGGACGCGCTCGCGACGGACCGCCGCCGCATCGAGGCGTACTACCGGGAGCGCGGCTACTACGGCGCGCGCGTGGCCGACCCGCAGGTGGTGCCGACCCGGCGCGGGCTCGTGAAGGTCGTCTTCCAGGTGGACGAGGGATCGCCCATCCACGTCACCAAGGTCACCGTGACCGGCCTCGAGGAGGCGCCGGAGGCGCGGCAGCGGCTGGGGCGGCTCCCCGTCGCCGCGGGCCAGGTGTTCACGGAAGGCGCATACGACGGCGCGCGGGCCGCCATCCTGAACGCCCTGCAGACCACCGGCTGGGCCAGCGCCGACGTGAAGCAGTCCGCCGTGGTGCTTCCCGAGTCCGGCGCGGCCGAGATCGCCTACGAGGTGAAGGCGGGCCCGCGCTACCGCTTCGGCCCCATCTTCGTGGCCGGGAGCTCCGGCGTCCCGAGCGACCGGATCCGCGAGCAGGTGGCCGGCGCCGTCACGACGGGCGACTGGTGGGACGAGTCGAGGCTGGTCGTGGCGCAGCAGCGCGTCTTCGATCTCGCCGTCTTCGGCGGCGTGCGGGTGACGCGCGGCACCCCGGACCCGGTGCGCGGCACCATCCCCGTGGTCGTGGCCGTGCGCGAGGCGCCCTTCCGCACGCTGCGCGCCGGCCCCGGGCTGGGCTTCCAGCTCACGCGCTGGGAGGCGCATGCCCTCCTGGGCTGGCAGCACCGCAACTTCCTCGGCGACCTCCGCCGCGTCGGCGCGGACCTGCGCGTCGGGTACGCCTGGGTGCCGAGCCCGTTCACCCCGGTCAAGGAGGGGCTGGTGGGGCTCGTGGCCGGCGACTTCCGGCAGCCGGGCGTCCTGACGCGCTACATCGACACGAGCGCGCGGCTCGAGGTCGAGCGCGGCGTCCTCGACGCCTACGACTTCTTCGCCGAGCGGCTCAAGCTCGGCCTCCCGCTGCGGATCGCGTCGCGCTGGACCCTCGTGCCCTCCTACAACCTGGAG
Organism: Anaeromyxobacter sp.; assembly: GCA_036523995.1. Classification (GTDB taxonomy): domain Bacteria; phylum Myxococcota; class Myxococcia; order Myxococcales; family Anaeromyxobacteraceae; genus Anaeromyxobacter. Next base: position 9,551 of record DATDDC010000755.1, on the reverse strand, counting down.
GTGTACCAGCTCTCCAACACCGCGGTGGACTTCACGGCCGGTACGGTCGTCCCGAACACCTCCGGGCCCGTGCTGGAGAACTGCCGGGGGAGCGTGTGCCTGCTCACCTACCTCGAGCAGCGCATCGCCTGGGACGGCCGGGACGACCTCGTGAATACTCGGCGCGGCTACTACCTCTCTCTTTCCGTGCAGGAGGCCTTCCGCGCCGCGGCCTACGGCTACCGCTACTTCCGGGTCGTCCCCGAAATGCGTGCGTTCTTTCCGCTGAGCCGGAGGACCGTGCTCGCGCTCCGCGCCAGGGCGGGCGCGCTCATCCCTCTCGGCGAGTCGGGCGATCCGCCCATCGTGGCGCGGTTCGAGGCCGGCGGAGCGCTCTCCATGCGCGGGTACTACACGGGCCGGCTCTCGCCGATGGTCCGCCAGCACGAGCAGTGGGTCCCCGTCGGCGGGAACGGGATCGCCGACGGCTCGATCGAGCTCCGCTTCGAGATCGAGCACGGCGTGGGTGCGGCGCTGTTCCTCGACGGAGGCGCCATCGCCAACGCCTCCGCCGTTCCGACCACCTACCAGACCGCGCTCGACCCGACCCGCATCCAGTGGGCCTCCGGCGTGGGGCTCCGCTACCGCACCGCCTTCGGCACGCTCCGGGCGGACGTGGCGGCGCGCCTCCCCGAGCGGCTCACGGGTCCGTGGAACTCCCGGTATCCGCCCGTGCCGTACACCTTCTGGAACGACGGGACCCCGCACCGGGAGCCGATCGTGACCGTCCACATCGCGCTCGGGGAGGCGTTCTAGTGACGGCAGTCGGCCGCGCCATCGCCTGGGTCGGCTGGGCCGTGCTCGCGGCGTTCGCCGCCGTGGGCCTCGCCCTCGCGGCCCTGGCCGCGCTCGCCGAGGTGCCGCTCACGCGCCCGCTCGTCGCATCGCGGGTCGTCCGCTTCCTCGACGAGGCCATCGCCGGGAGCCTCGTCCTGAAGGGCGTCTCGGTGCTGCCGCAGGGAGGCATCGAGCTCCGGGGGCTCGAGGTCTACGACCCGCACGGCCACCTCGTCCTCTACGCGGGGCGCGCCCGATTCTTCGTGGACGTCACCGCCCTGCGGAACCGGACCGTGGGCGTCACGGTCGAGCTCGAGTCGCCCTCGGTGATGCTGGAGGAGGAGCAGGGCGGTGGCTTCTCGATCGCGCGCGCGTTCGAGCCGCCGCAGCGCGCTCGCGAGGGGAGGCCGGGCTCGGCGGGCGCGAGGGGAGGCGGCTCCGCCTGGACCCTCCTCGTCTCTCGCCTCACCATCCGCGGGGGCGAGTTCTGGTGGGTGGACGCGCGCGGCGCGACGCGGCTCGAGGCGAGCGGCCTCGACCTCGACGGGCGGGGGCTCGTGGGACCGGGCCGCGGCCGCGTCGACCTCCGGCTGCGAGGATCCCTCGACGCGCCGGTGGCGGGCCCCGTCGCGCTCGACGTGGCGGGCGGCCTCGCCGGGAGCGCCTTCCGCATCCCCGCGCTCCAGGCGGAGCTGGGCGGCACCCGCCTCGCCGCGGTGGCCGAGGGGGACCTCGCCCAGAGGAGAGGGCGGATCGCCGTCTCGCGCCTGGGGGTGGAGCGCGGCGTCGCGCGCGCGCTCGCTCCGCGCACGCCCGCGGGCGACGACCTCTCGGCGACGGCATACGCGGAGTCCGACGGCTCCGTGCTGACGGTGGCCCTTCGCGCCGAGCCGGCCGGCCAGGGCGCGCGCGGCCGCGCGGACGCCGCGGTGGCGGCGCGGCTGTCCGCGCTGGCCTCCGCCCTGGGCTTCGACGCGGCGCTCGATCACCTCGATCCGTCCCGGCTCGTCGCCGGCGCTCCCTCCGGCGACGTGACGCTCACCGCGCGGGGAGCCCTGTCGGGACGGTCGCTCTCGGAGCTGCGCGGGCGCCTCGGCGCGACGGTGCAGCGGTCGAGGTTCCGGAGCGGCGAGGTGGCGCGGGCCGAGATCGTCGCACGCGCGGATCGGGGAACGGTGGAGGTCTCCCGGGTCAGCGCGTCCGCGCCCGGCCTCGAAGTCGACGGGACCCTCCGGTGGCGCGAGGGGGGCGAGGTCGGCGGACGGATCGCGGCGGACGCGAAGAACCTCCGCGCCGCCATGGCGAACCTCGGCGCGCTCCTCGGAGAGAAGCTCCCCGCCATGGACGGTCGCGCGCGCGTCGACGCGACGCTCTCGGGGACCTCGGCGGCGCCCAGGGCCGCCGCGGAGGTCGACGCGCCGGCCTTCCGGGTGGGAGACCTCGCCCTCGGCGGCGCCCACCTCACCGCCGAGCTGGCGGGTCCGCGGGCGCGCCCCTCGGGCCGCGTCGAGGGCCGCATCGCCTCGGTGCGCGGAGGCGGAGGCGACGTCGCGCACGGCGTCGCCCTGCGCGGCACGCTCTCCGAGGACGAGGGCGTCCTGACCCTCACGGCCGCGCTCCCCGGCTTCCGCGATCCGGCCTCCATCGAGGCGCGCGGCCGGCTGGACGCGGCGCGGGAGGCGATCACCGTCTCCGTTCTCGACTTCGCCTATCCCGGGGCCCGCTGGACGCTCTCGGCGCCCGCCACGGTGAAGCTCGCGGGGCCGAGCGTCGATCGGCTGGAGCTCGCGGCGGATCCGCAGCGCATCGTGGTCCGGGGCGGGCTCGTGCGCGGGAGGACGCTCGACGCGAGCGCGGAGCTCACCCGCGTGGACCTCGCCCGCCTTCCGGCGGGGCTCCTCACCTCGGAGCACGACCTCAAGGGAATCCTCACCGGGGAGGTGACCGCCACGGGCACGGTGGCGCGCCCGGAGCTGGCGGCGACGCTCTCGCTCGCCGGCGGCGCCGTCGACGATGTGGACGGGCTCGCCCTCACGGGATCCGCGCGCTGGAGCGGGCGGGAGCGCCGGCTGCGGGCGGCGCTCGCGGCCTCGCGCAAGGACGGCGGGACCGCCGACGTCGACGTCGACCTGCCGCTCCCCGCGGCGGGGAGGCCGGCGGAGCGCGTCCTCATCCGCGTGCGCACGCGCGAGGTGCCGCTCGAGGAGGTGCTGGCGGCCGCCGGAAGCGAGCTCCCGCTCTCGGGGCTCGTCGCGCTCGACGCCGCGGTGGAGGGGACGGTGGGGATGCCGACGCTGAGCCTCGGCGCGACGCTCTCGGACGCGGAGTGGAAGGACCTGGGCGGGCTCGCCTTCGAGCTCGCCGCCGAGGATCCGGGCGAGAAGCTCCGGCTGTCGCTGCGCGCGGCGCTGGAGGGGAAGAGCGTCGTGGCGGTCGACGCGGAGGTCCCGCTCGACGTGTCGACGCTGCTCGAGCGCCCTGCGGCCGCGGTCCGGGCCGCGCGCGCGGCGCCGCTCGAGGGGAGCCTCGCGGTGCGGGGCCTGGACGTCGGGGCGCTGTCCGGGCGGGCCGGGATCCCGCCGCGCCTCGCGGGGATCGTCGACGTCACGGCCTCGTTCCGGGGCACGACCCGGGCGCCCCGCGCCAAGGCGTCGGTGGAGCTGCGCGGCGGAGCGTGGAGCGGCTATCGCGATCTCTCCGGCGGCGCCGAGGTGTCGCTCGCCGACGCCGCGGTCTCGGCCAAGGGGCGGCTGGCCATGGGCGGCGACGAGGCCCTGCGCTTCGACGCCTCGCTGGACGCTCCGCTCGAGAAGATCGGATCGTCGAGGGCGCTCGGCGCGGCGCCGATCCGCGCCGACCTCACCGTGCCCCGCATCGCCCTGGCGCGCGCCGCGACGCCGGACCTGCCGCTCGCCGGCACGATGAGCGGCCACGTCGGCGTGACGGGCACGCTGCGCGCCCCCGAGGTCGCGATCTCGTTCGCGGGAGAGGGCGTCGCGGTGCAGGCCCGCCCGCTCGGGAACGTGCGGCTCGAGGCCCGGTACGCCCGGGCCCGGACCTCGGGCGAGGTGGTCCTCGCCGCCGCCGCGGGAGGCTCGGTCAAGGCGACCTTCGCGCTCGGCCACGACTTCGGCCTCGGCGCGCCCTCGGCGGAGCTGCGCGACGCGCCGGCGGAGATCACCGCGGTGGGAGAGGCGCTCGATCTCGGCTTCCTGCCCGCCGCCGCGCCGGGCGTGGTGCGGAGCGCGGGGGGGAAGCTCTCCCTCGACGCCCGGGCCTCGGGTCCGCTGGCGCGCCTCGCGCCCCGGGGCAGCCTCCAGGTCAAGGACGGCAAGCTCGCGATCTCGGAGTGGGGAGACTGGACCGGGATCGCCCTGGAGGCGAGGGTGACGGAGAATGCCGTCGAGGTGAGCCGCCTCGAGGTGCACCGCGGGTCCGGCAGCCTCACGGCGTCGGGGTCGCTCCGGGGCCTGCGCTCGTCCGACCCCGCCACGCTCGAGGCGCACCTCGCGAGCGACGGCTTCACCGTGGCGCGCGCGGGCATGGACGTCGCGCGGGTGGACCTCCGGGCGGACGCGACGGGGACCTACGACGGGACGACGCTCGCCGTGGCGGTCAAGGTTCCCCGCGGCATCGTCCGGCTCCCCAAGCGGACGCCGCGCGCCCTCCAGGCGCTGCAGACGCGGGGCGACATCGTGGTGGGGAGGCGCGTCGAGCGCAAGCGCCGGCCGGCGTCGGCGGGCGGCGAGGGCCGGGCCTCCGAGCGACCCTTCACGCTCCGTGCGGCGCTGACGGCCGATCGGAACCTCTTCGTGAAGAGCGACGATCCGCGCATCGACCTCGAGCTCCGGGCGAACGTCACCTACGAGCGGACCGGCTCGGACGACTACGTGGAGGGCTCGGTGGAGGTGATCCACGGCAACCTCGAGCCCATCGGCGGGCGGAACTTCGTGGTGGAGCGCGGGCGCCTGCAGTTCACGGGAGGGCCTCCCTCGGCGGCCCTCCTCGATTTCCAGGCGCGCTACGACAACCCCGTCGCCGTGGTGACCGCCACGGTGCAGGGGCCGATGCGGAAGCCGAAGCTCACGTTCACCTCCGAGCCGGCCCTGGCCGAGCAGGAGATCGCGATGCTCATCGCCACCGGGCGCACGGACCTCAAGGCCGGAGCCGGCGGCGTCGCCACGCTCAGCGGCGAGGAGGCGGGGAAGGCTGCTCTCGGGGTGCTCGCCACCCAGGCGTTCAAGAACCTCGTGGCGGACAAGCTCCCGGTCGACACCGTCTCGGTGGACTCCGCCGGGTTCCGGGCGGGCAAGTACCTGACGGAGAAGTTCTACGTGGTCTACACCCGCCGCTTCGACGCGGACCCGCTCCGCGGCGAGAACACGGACGAGGTGCGGGTCGAGTACCAGATCACGCCGCGCTGGATGTTCGAGTCGCGCTGGGGCAACGCGCAGTCGGGCGGCGCGAACCTCGTCTGGTCGCGCGATTACTGAGGGTCGCCTTCCCGCCTCATCCGGCCGCGGCCTCGCCGCCCGGGGCCCGGGCGCGCGCCAGGCGCCAGAGCTCGCGGGCGATGAAGCCGGCGAGCACGAGCCAGAGGAGCGTCCTCACCACGTGCCCGGGCTCGACGAGGTGATCGCGGAACCAGGGCTCCCACCGGCGCGCCCGCACCTCGAAGGCGAGGTGGTAGTCCGCGGCCGACATGGCGGAGAGGGCGAGGAAGAGCGGGAGCGGGGCCGCGGCGAGCGCGCCCGCGAAGAAGCCGTAGAGGGCGTACTGGGGGCTGTAGACCTTGTTCGTCGCGATCCAGGCGACGAGGGCGAGCGCCGTGGCGAGGCGAACGGCGCGCCCGGCGTCCCCTCGCCGCGCGGCGCGGGCCGAGGCGAAGGCGCCGAAGAGGGCGGCGAGGACGAGCGGCGCGAAGGAGAGGATCTCGAGCGAGGGGCCCGGCTCGATCCGCAGGGCCTCCCAGATCGAGTTCTCCGCGCCGCGGCCGGAGTTGTAGCGGAAGAACCAGCTCCACCCGTCCGGCGCCCAGAGCGCGACGGGCAGGTTCACGAGCAGGAGCGCCGCGGCGAACGAGGCGAGGAACCGCCACGGGCCCGCACCGCGTACGGACGCGAGCGCCGCCGCGGCGGGCGGCACGAGCGCCCCGGGGAAGAGCTTCGCGGAGGCGCCCAGCCCGGCGAGGGCGCCGCTCGCTGCGAGGCGCCGGGAGCCCAGGGCGAGGACGGCGAGGGCGAGGAGCGCGATGGGGAAGAGGTCCCAGTTGAGGCCCGCGTAGTAGACGAGGGCCGGGGTCGCGCCCAGCCACCAGGGCGCGGCGCCGGGGGTGCGCGAGAGCGCGAGCAGCGCGGCGAGGAGGCACCCGGCGAGGAAGAGGTACGTCGCGGTGAAGTGCGCGAGCGCCCCGCCGGGGACGAACGAGGGCAGCCACAGCGCCAGGCCGAGCAGGACCGGGTACTCGATGCGATCCTCGCGATAGGGCAGGGGCCGGCCGCCGCCCAGGTACCGGTCGCCGTGCATGGCGATGACGTCCGAGTAGCAGTGGTGCTGGAAGGCCCAGAAGCGGTACCCGGCGCCGGCGTGGCGGGCGCCGCGCGCGATGTTCGCATAGCCCGCCGCGAGCCAGAGGAGCGCCAGGGCGATGGCGAGCGCGGTCGAGCGGCGGGCGTCCACGGGCGCGCCACCATAGCACGCGAGCGCGGGAGGGCCCGCCGGACCGGCGTGCGCGGGAGCCGCCGCCGACGGAAGTTGGATCCCGGAGGAGGTGCAGCGTGCTCTGGATCCTCGCGTCCATCCTGCTCGTGGCCTGGATCGTCGCGCTCGCGTTCAAGGTGACGGTCGCGGCCATCCACCTGCTCGTCCTGGCGGCGCTCGCACTGTACGTGTGGGCCTTCCTGCGCGGCAGGGCCCGCACGCCGGCGGGCCCCTGACGCGCGACCACCCCGCTTGCGCTAACATCGCGGGCGGGTGACCACGCTGCAGGCCATCGTCGACGCCCTCGGCGGCGCCGTGTCGCGCACCGGCAACGTGGCGCCGCTGGTCCTCTTCTTCGCGACGCTCGTCGAGTACGTCTTCCCGCCGTTCCCGGGCGACCTGCTCGTCGCGCTCGGCGCCTGGTACGCGGTGCAGGGCGTCCTCTCCTGGCCCGCCACGTTCGCCTCCGTGACGGCGGGCGCGCTGGTCGGCGCCTGGATCGACTACCGCGTGGGCGCGGCCCTGGGGCGGCGCATCGACCGGCGGCTCGCCAGCCGGAGCGCGCTCTCCGCGGAGCGGCTCGCCCGCTTCGAGGCGAGCTACCGCCGCTGGGGAGACCTGCTCCTCCTCGCGAACCGCTTCTTCCCCGGGATCCGGGCGTTCCTCTTCCTCGCGGCGGGGGCCTCGGGCATCCCGCTGCGGAAGGTGCTCCTCTACGGCGGCATCTCGGCGGCGCTCTGGAACGCGCTCCTGCTCGGCGCGGGAGCGCTCTTCGCGCGGAACGTGGGCGAGCTCCTGGCGCTCTTCGAGCGGTACACCCAGGCCGCGTGGGTCGCGGTGTTCCTCGCCGCCCTGGTGGGCATCTTCGTGCTGGCGTGGCGGCGGCGGCGCGCGCCCCGCGCGGAGGGAGGACCATGACGGCGCTGCTGATCGCGTTGGCGCTCGCCGCGCCGCTCCCGGAAGGCAAGGCCCGCTGGCGGTTCGAGCTCTCCGGCGAGCACGTCGGCGTGGTCGAGCTCGCCATCCGCTGCGACGGGCAGGCCTGCAGCGCGACGTGGAGCTCCGAGCGCCGCGCGCCGGCCGAGGCGGGCGGCAAGCGGTCCTCCCGGCGCGTGGAGGTGGACGTCGATCGCGAGGGGCGCTGGGGCGGCGGGCGGCTGCGCGTGGCGGACGACGAGGGGGGCCTCAAGGTGGGCGGGCTCTCCGGCGCCGTGCCCGCGGTGCTCGCCGAGGTGGTGTTCGCGCGAAGCATCCCGCTGCCTCCGCGCAAGGGCTGGCGATCGTCGCTCCCGCCGCTCGGGCCGGAGACCTGCCTCGAGGCGTTCGAGGAGGCGAGCGGGATGCGGGGCAACGCGTGCGCCCGGCGCGACGGCGATACGCTCTCGGTGAACGTGCTCGGCGTCGCCGAGCGGGTCGTTCCCGGCCCGGGCGGCTTTCCCGAGTCGATAGAGATCCCGTCGCAGGGCGCGCGCTTCGTGCGCGACGACGAGGCGACCCTGCCCCGCCAGGCACCGAAGCTCCACGGCATGGCCGTGGCCGGACCGGAGGACGCGTCGCGCGCGGCCTCCTTCTGCGGGGTGCGCCGCGATCCCGACGCGCCGGCGAAGGGCCTCGGCTTCCTGCCGCCGCCGAGGGCGGAGGGCGCGAGCTGCCGCGAGAAGACCGCCGCCTGGCTGTCGCGGGCCAAGCGGGCCGGCCTCGAGGGCCGGACCGCCGTCGGCGTGGCCTGGGACGGCGAGCGCTTCGTGTGGCATGCCTGGCCCGAGGTGCGGCTCGAGCGCGGCTGGGTGCCGGTCGATCCGTCGTTCGAGCAGCTCCCCGCCCGCGGGCCGCGCTTCACCGTGGCGACGTACCAGGACGGCGACGAGCGGGCGCGGCAGCGCGCGGGGGAGAAGATCCTGGCGTGCTGGGGCAAGGAGAGGGTGCGGTGAGGGGGGCGCGGGCCGCGGGTGGGTTGCAGCGGCCGCGCCGCGCCTTCGGCGCGTCATGGCCGCTGCATCGTGAGACGGGACACGATCGCACGTGCCACGTTCCACGTGCCACGTTTCACGATGCGTGAGCGGTTCGGCGGGCGCCGCTGCGTGGGCGATGGAGCCGTCGAGGCGAGGCGGCTTCGCTCCTAGCGTGGCTCTTCCCGCTGCGCGCGCTTCCACAGGAACCGCAGGAGCGCCTGGGCCTTCGGCACGAGGGAGGCCAGGTCGACCTCCTCGGCGGTGGTGTGGAAGCCCTTGCCGCGCGGGCCGAGGCCGTCGATGGACGGGATGCCCGCGGCGCCGGTCGTGCACGCGTCCGAGCCGCCGCCGGAGAGCGGCGCCTCGCCCGCGCCGAGGCCGCTCTCGCGCTGGCACTCGCCGTACTCGGCGGCGAGCGCGGCCGAGGCCGCCGTGCGCTCCAGGGGCTCGCGCCAGGCGCCGGCCGCCACCTCGATGCGGGTCCCGGAGAGGGCCGCGTCGCGGGCCGCCTCCCGGATGCGCTCCTCGAGGGCCCGTCCCTCGGCGGCGCTCTCGAAGCGGAGGTCCACCTCGCAGCGCGCGTGCTCCGGGACGGTGTTCCGGGACGTGCCGCCCCGGAACGTCCCCACGTTCACGGCGAGGCCGTGCGCCGGATCCGAGAGCGCCTGGACGCGCTCGACGAAGCGCGCGAGCGACCAGATGGCGCTCCTTCCCTTCTCCGGCTCGTTGCCGGCGTGCGCCGCCACGCCTCGCGCCTCCGCCACGACGGAGGCGACGCCCTTCCTGCGGGTCACGACGAGATCCCCCGCCCGCCCCGACTCGAACACGAGGGCGCAGGCGGCGCCGCGCGCGCGGTTGCGCAGGATGGGCTGCGACTCCGGCGAGCCGACCTCCTCGTCCGAGACGAGCAGGCCCGAGACCGCCACCCGCTCGAGGAGGCCGGCCCGGCGGGCCGCGTCGAGGGCGAAGGCCATGACGGCGATGCCGCCCTTCATGTCGAAGGCCCCCGGGCCCAGGCCCCGGTCGCCGTCCCTGCGGAACCCCGAGAACGTCTCGGCGGGGAACACCGTGTCGGTGTGCCCG
>DATDDC010000754.1:0-6941 GCA_036523995.1 Anaeromyxobacter sp. | reverse complement strand
GTCTGGTGTTTCTGCTTTCCGCTTCAGCAGCTGGAACTTCTGAGAAAAACCTTGTCGAGCTGCACAAGAATGCGGGAAAGATGGCCAAAAAAGAGTGCCTCGCGTGCCATACGGGAATCATGAAAGAAACATCGCTCAACAAGAATTACAAAACGTTCCACAGAGTGCATCTCGAATCAAAAAAAGATGCGCCGAAGAACTGCGCGGCCTGTCATCAGTCAATTGATCTCAGGAATCGCTCCGGAGCCGCTCTCCGGAAGCAGGTTGATCCCCAGATTTGCGCAGGGTGCCACAGGGGAGGCGTTAAAGGCGCGAAAGTTTTGTTCGTCCAGTAAAGGAGGATTTCGATGAGCGAGAACAGGATCATTACCAAGGAAGAGAAAACTCTGTTCGAGGAAGTTACGGGCAAGGAATTCAGCAGACGGGCGTTCCTCAAATGGTCTTCAGCCCTTGCAGGCGCTGCCGTTGCGAGCGGGGCGATCCTCGGCGCTTTCCTTCGGGGCCGTCCGCCAGGTGCGGGCGGCCCTAATGCTTTTCCGGGATCGCGCAGCTTCATTGCGCACTGCGGCAAAATCGGGATAGCGTCACGTCCCCATGAGCCCAGCCCTCACGGCCGCGATGCTCGTCGCCGGCCTGGCCTTCTTCGCGTTCACCATGGCCCGGCGCCTCGCGCCGCTCTTCGCGATGCGGCGCGAGAACCGCATCGATCGCGTGGGCGAGCGCGTGCGCGCGCTCCTTCGCTTCGGGTTCGGCCAGAGGCGTCTCGTCGATCCCGAGGAGCGCGGACCGGGCATCCTCCACGTCCTCATCTTCGCGGCGTTCATCGTCCTCGCGCTGCGGACGGTGAGCATGTTCGGGATGGGCTTCGCGGGGACCGAGTTCCACTTCCCGCTCCTCGCCCACGACGCGCCGGTCGGCCGCGCCTATCTGTTCCTCAAGGACCTCGTCGTGCTCGGCGCGCTCGTCGGCGTCGCCGGCTTCCTCTGGCGCCGGCTCGTGACGAAGCCAGACCGCGTGACGCTCTCGACCGAGGGCGTCGTGATCCTGCTCTTCATCGCGGGGCTCATGGTGACCGACATGGCGTTCGAGGGCGGCGCCATCCTCCTGCGCGACGGCGCTGGGCGGCCCGCGTTCGAGCCGTGGGCTCCCGCGGCGTCCCTCGGCGCGCTCGGCCTCCACGGCATCGGGCTCGGGCCGGGCGCGGCGTGGCAGGTGGGCACCGTCGCCTTCTTCCTCCACCTCGCCCTCATCCTCGTCTTCCTGAACGTCCTCCCCTACGGCAAGCACTTCCACATCATCACGGCCCTGCCGAACGTCTTCTTCGCGCGGCTCCCGCCGCAGGCCGCGCTCCGCAAGCTCGACCTCGAGGCGGAGGACGCGAGCTTCGGCGCCGCCACGGTGAAGGACCTCTCCTGGAAGGAGGCCTGGGACACCTACAGCTGCACGGAGTGCGGCCGCTGCCAGACGCACTGCCCGACCTACGTCACCGGCAAGCCCCTCTCGCACAAGGAGGTGAACCGGGCCATCCGGCACCACCTCGCCGCCCAGGCGCCGGCGCTCACCGCGATCGCCCGCGCCAAGGACCCGGCCGCGAAGGAGGCGGCCCTCGCCGCGCTGCCGCCCATCACCTCCGTGGTGCCGCCCGAGACCTTCTGGGCCTGCACCACCTGCGGCTGGTGCGAGACCGCCTGCCCGGTCCTCATCGAGAACGTGCCGCGCCTCGTGGACATGCGGCGCCAGCAGGTCCTCGTGGAGTCGTCGTTCCCGGACGAGGCCTCGCGCGTCTTCAAGGGCATCGAGGGCCAGGGGAACCCCTGGGGCCTCGGCTCGAACAAGCGCACCGAGTGGTGCCAGGACCTCGACATCCCGCGGGCCTCCTCGGGCGAGAAGTTCGAGTGGCTCTTCTTCGTCGGCTGCGCCGGCGCCTTCGACGACCGCCAGAAGAAGGTGTCGCGCGCCATCGTGCGGATCCTGCGCGAGGCGAAGGTGTCGTTCGCCATCCTGGGCGAGGAGGAGACCTGCAACGGCGAGGCGGCCCGCCGGCTCGGGAACGAGTACCTCTTCCAGATGCAGGCGCAGGCCAACGTCGAGACCCTGAACGGCCACGGCGTGAAGAAGATCCTCGCGCAGTGCCCGCACTGCCTCAACACCATCAAGAACGAGTTCCCGCAGTTCGGCGGGAGCTACGAGGTGGTGCACCACACCGAGCTCATCGCCAGGCTCGTAAAGGAGAAGCGGCTCTCGCCCGGCGCCGCGCAGGGCCTCGGCCAGGTCACCTTCCACGACCCCTGCTACCTCGCCCGCTGGAACGGCGTCACCGAGGCGCCCCGCGAGGCGCTCTCGAGCGCCGGCGTGGCGGTCCAGGAGATGCCGCGGAACCGCCGCCAGGGCTTCTGCTGCGGCGCCGGCGGAGGCCGCTTCTGGCTCGAGGAGAAGATCGGCGTGCGCGTGAACCGCGCCCGCGCCGACGAGGCCGCCGCGACGCTGGGCGCGAAGGGCGGCGTCGTCGCCACGGGCTGCCCGTTCTGCCTCACCATGATGAAGGACGGCATCGCCGACGCGGGCAAGGAGGAGAGCCTGCGCGTCATGGACGTCGCGGAGATCGTCGCGGCGGGCCTCGGCACGGGCGCGCCTCCGGAGGGAGGACGGGCCTGACGCGCCTTCCGCCTCCGCCGCTCCCCGACTTCCTCGCGCGCGAGCTTCCGTTCGAGCGCTACCTCGTGGAGGTGGGCGGCCTGCGCCTCCACGTGATGGAGAGCGGTGCGGGGCCCACGGTCGTGCTCCTCCACGGGAACCCGACGTGGGGGTTCCTCTGGCGGAGGGTGGCGAAGGCGCTCGCCGGGGAGCGGCTCCGCCTCGTCATGCCCGACCTCGCGGGCCTCGGCCTCTCCGAGAAGCCGCGGGACCCGGGCTTCCACGCGCTCGACACGCACGCGCGCGTCGTGGGCGCGCTCCTCGACGCGGTGGCTCCCGGCCCGCTCGCCCTCGTCCTCCACGACTGGGGCGGGCCCATCGGCCTCGCCGCGCTCGCGGAGCGGCCGGGGCGCCTCGCCGGCCTCGTCGTCACCAACACGCGCGTCGGTCCCCCTCGCCCCGGGTCGAGGGGGAGCCGCTTCCACCGGTTCGCGAACATGCCCGTCGTGTCGGACGTCGCGTTCCGGCTGCTCGGCTTCCCCCAGAACGTCCTCCACACCACGCAGGCCGATCGCGCCTCGATCCGGGGCGACGTGGCGCGGGCGTATCGCTGGCCGCTCCGGCGCATCGCGGACCGGACGGCGCCCCTCGCGCTCGCCCGCATGGTGCCGTATCGCCGCCCGGACCACCCGTCGGTGGCGGGGCTCGAGCGATCGCTCGCGGTCGCCCGGGCCTTCCAGGGTCCGGCGGCCATCGTGTGGGGCGAGCGCGATCCCATCCTCGCGCGCGCCCTGCGGAGCGTGGAGGAGGCCCTCCCCGGCGCGGCCGTCACGCGGGTCCCGGCAGGCCACTTCCTCCAGGAGGAGCGGCCCGCCGAGATCGCGGCGGCGATCCGCGACGTCGTCCGCCGCGCCGGGCTCCCCTGAGGTCATCACCCCAGCGGGTCGCCGCCCCTCCCGCGCCTGCTTCACGCTTCTTCACGACAGCGAAGCGGACCCTGAAGAGCGCGCCGGCAGGCTCCTCTCGTGAACTGGAGGCAGACACCATGAACGCATTCCTGTCGGGCGCCGCCGGCGCCCTCGCAGTCCTCTTCCTCGCCGCCCTCGTGCGCCGCGCCCTGTGGCGCCGCTGGCGCCGCGGCGGCCGCTTCGGCGCGCGCCACGTCCTCCGCCGCATCGGAGCGCGGCCGGAGCAGGAGAAGGCCGTCCTCTCCGAGACCGACGCGCTCGCGGAGGCGCTGCGTGAGCTGCGCGGCGACGCCCTCGGCCTGCGCGAGGACCTCGCCGAGCTCATCGCCTCGCCCGCACTCGACCCCGGCAAGGTCGCGGCCGCGCTCGACGCCCGGCTCGCGAAGGCGCGCGAGCTCCGCGCGCGCTTCGCCGACGCGCTGTCCCGGATCCACGCCACGCTCGATCCCGCGCAGCGCGCCCAGCTCGCCGACCTCCTCCGCTCCGGCCCGCACCGGCACGGCTGCGGCCGCTGGGGCGCCAGGACGGCCTGATTCCGCTTCCCACTTGAGGTGACGCTCGAGATGGGGGGTGTGGGGGGAGAGTTCTCCCCCCACTAGAGGCGCCGCAAGGCGCCGGACATCACGCTCACAGCGGCGGCGGGGACGTTGGGCATCACGGGAACCGGGTGCCGCTGTGAGGCCGGAGCGTCGCATCGGCCGCGCCGCTGGCGCGTCACAGGCCGATGCATCGGAGACGGAGTGTCACCCATGTCGCCGATCTGACCGTCGCGCGGGCGTCGCTGCGCGCCCGATCGGCTCGACGCGTGCTCAGATGAACCGCCCCCGCGGCGGCGCCTCGCCCACGAACGGGTTCGCGCGCCGCTCGTCGCCGAGGATCCCCGCGGGGCCGTGCCCCGGGTAGAAGCGCACGTCGTCGCCGAGCCGGAAGAGCTTCTCCTGGATGGACCGGAAGAGCGCGTCGAGGTCGCCGCCGGGGAGGTCGGTGCGCCCCACCGAGCCGGCGAAGAGGGTGTCGCCGGTGAAGAGGATCTTCTCCCCCTCGAACCACAGGCAGCACGAGCCCAGGCTGTGACCGGGGGTGTGGACGACGACGCCGGCCACCTCGCCCACCCGGAACGGCTCGCCGTCCAGGTGCCGGTGATCGACCGCGGGAGGCTCCACCGGCTCGAAGCCGAACATCTCGGCCTGGCGCGGCAGCGCCTCGAGCCAGCCCTGGTCCGCGCCGTGGATCTGGAGCGGGGCGCCGGTCGCCGCCTTCGCCCGGGCACCGCCCGCCACGTGATCGATGTGACCGTGGGTGACGAAGATGCGGACCACCCGCTGGCCCGGCTCGAGCAGGCCCAGGACGCGGTCCACGTCGCCGCCCGGATCGACGAGGACGGCCTCGCCGGTCCGGCTGCAGGCCGCGACGTAGCTGTTGGCAGCGAAGGGACCCACGACGGCGTGCCGGACGACGAGCATGGTCGGCCGCCGCGAAGGCGGTGAGGCGGCGCTAGTACGAGAACGACGCGCCGCACCCGCAGGTCGAGCGGGCGTTCGGGTTCGTGAACTTGAAGCCCGCGCCCTGCAGCCCCACGACGTAGTCGACCGTGACGCCCTGGAGGTACATCGAGCTCATGGGGTCGACGTAGAGGCGGATGCCGTCCTGCTCGAACGTCATGTCGCCGTCCTTCGACTCCTGCTCGAAGTCCATCGAGTACTGGAACCCCGAGCAGCCGCCGCCGACGACGCCCACGCGGATGCCCCAGCCCGCGAGGCCTTCGCGCTGGATGGCGTCCTTCACCATCTCCACTGCCTTGGCGGTGAGGGTGATGGGGCACTCGACGGCGAGGTCGCTGGGGGCCGGGGACTGCTGGGGGGCCTGAAGGGTCGTCGCGTCCATTTTTTCTACACTCCGGGCGGGGCTTCCCGCGATTGACGATGCGCAAGGGGAGTGTAACAGCGGGGTCGCCCCTCTTCAATGGAAGCGCCCGCGGAGCGCGCGAACGGGCCGGCGTGCGCCGCGTCAGGCCCGGCCGGAGAGGTGCCGGCCGCCGTCCACGGGCAGGACGGCGCCCGTCACGAAGGGGGAGTCGGCCAGGTAGCGAACCGCGGCCGCGACGTCCTCCGGCGTCCCGGCGCGGCGGAGCGGGATCCGGGCCGCGAGCTTGCGCCGGAGCGCCGCCGGATAGGACTCCGGCCAGAGGACGGTCCCCGGCGCCACGGCGTTCACCCGGACCTCCGGGGCGAGCTCGAGGGCGAGGCACTCGGTCAGCCGGACGAGCGCCGCCTTGGAGGCGGAGTATGCGGCGAACCCCCGCCACGGGACGAGGCCGCCGCCCACGTCGGCGACGTTCACGACGGATCCCCGGGCGCGCCGGAGCAGCGGGAGGAGCGCCTTCGCGAGGAGGAGCGGGGCGCGCGCGTTGAGGTGCATCTGCGCGTCGAAGGCGGCGGCGTCGATCTCCTCGATGCGGAGCGCCTCGAACCCGGCCGCGCCGTTCACGAGGAGGTCGAGCCGGGGGAAGCGCGCGCGGAAGGCGGCGGCGAGCGACGCCGGCCCGTCCGGCAGGGCCAGGTCCGCCTGGAGCGCGGCGGGGAACCCGCGGGGCCGGTGGGAGTGGAAATGGGCCGCCACGATCCACCCGGCGCGGGCGAGGTCCCGCGCGATGGCGTTCCCGACGCGGACGCCGGCGCCCGTGACGAGCGCCACGCGCCTCGGCCTCACTCGCCGCGCTTGGGATCCCAGAGCGGCTCCTCCTTCCTCGCCCGGTGGTTCGCCATCCTCGCCGCGACGAAGAGGAAGTCCGAGAGGCGGTTCAGGTACACGAGCACCGCGGCGTCGACCTCCACGTGCTCCGCCAGGGCCACCACGCGGCGCTCGGCGCGGCGGCACACGGCGCGGGCGAGGTGGAGCGCCGCGGCGGTGCGGGTGCCTCCAGGGAGGACGAAGCGCGACAGCGCGGGGAGCTGCTCGTTCCAGGCGTCGATGGCGGTCTCGAGCCGCGGCGCCCAGGACGCCTCGACGGGCGGGATGGCCGAGCGCGCCTT
Organism: Anaeromyxobacter sp.; assembly: GCA_036523995.1. Lineage (GTDB taxonomy): Bacteria > Myxococcota > Myxococcia > Myxococcales > Anaeromyxobacteraceae > Anaeromyxobacter. The sequence goes on along the minus strand of DATDDC010000754.1, from coordinate 307 downwards.
CGCCCCGTGGGGCGTGGCCAGCTCGGCGCCCACGCAGAACAGCTCCTCCTGGATGTGCGCCAGCTCCCGATCGATCTCGGGATCCTCGACGACGGCGCGCGCGGCCCCCACGGCGGCGTTGAGCTCGTCCACCTCGCCGTAGGCCTCCACGCGCGGATCGCTCTTCTTGACCCGCGGGCCCCCGAAGAGGCCTGTCTCTCCGGCGTCGCCCGTCTTCGTGTAGATCTTCACGGCCCGGACACTATCGGAGGGATCGGGCGGGCACAACGCGAAGCGAGCGAAGGGGCAGCCGGAGGAGGCTGCCCCG
>DATDDC010000753.1:0-4375 GCA_036523995.1 Anaeromyxobacter sp. | reverse complement strand
CCTGGGAGGCGGCGGAGGCTCCCCGAGGCGGCGCCGGCGTCGTGACCACGCCGGGGCGGGGGCCCCCCGGCGGCGGGCGCGTCCGCGGAGCCTCGTCGCTCGCGTCCGGCGGCGGCGGCGCCGGCCGGATGGGCGTCTGCGCCAGGGCGAGGACAGGGACGAGGACGGTCGTGGCGAGGAGCGTTCGCATGGGAAGCCTTCGGCCGCGGGCATTCACGGGCCGCTGATGTTGTACTCCTTGCGAATCACCTGCCCACCGCGATCGAGCTCGATGGTCACGTGCTGCGATTCGCGGAGCTTCTGGTACAGCTCGAGGGCCTTCTCGGGGGAGTTGATCTCGTATCCGTTGACGCGCTGGATGACGTCGCCGTTCTCGATGCCGATCGAGGCGTAGAGCGAGCCGGGCTGGATCGAGAAGAGCTTGAAGCCGTTCGCGACGCCGTTGCGGAACGAAGGGACGATGCGGGCCTGCGTGGCGATGTTGTTCAGGTTGGAGAGCGTCGACTCGATGACGTTCCGCTCGATGTCGTAGCGGTTCTCGGCGACCTGGCGCACGCCGGCCCCCGCGCTGGGCGCCCCGGGGCGCGAGGGAGACGGCACCGGGAACGAGCCGAGGCTCGCGAGCTGCTCGGCCGGCGCGCCCGGCTCGAAGTCGAGGTACTCCTTCGTCCCGGCGTTGCAGACGACGGCCACCACCCGGAAGCCGTTCCCGGTGGCGTCGCGGTCGTCCCGCACGCGCTCGACCCCGAGCAGCCGGACGGCCCCGAGCTGGTCGCCGACGCCGAGGACGTGCGTCTCGCGGGTCGAGAGGTCGCTCAGCGTCGCGAGGGAGAAGCGCGAGCGGTCCGCGATCACGGCCGCCACGAGCTGCATCCGCAGCTCGCTCTTCGCCGGCGTGGCGCGCGGGTCGTCGCAGTTCTGCGGCGTCACCGGTCCCTGCTGCGGGACGTCCTCCTCGACGGCGCGGGGCGGCTGCTGCCCGATGAGGCGGTAGAGCGCATCGACGTCCAGGTTGGCGGGCAGCGCCGGGCGGGGCGGAGGGCCCGAGCTCTGCGCCACGTTCACCTGGGGCGTGGGCCGGATCGCCGCGCCCACGAGCGTGTTCACGGTCTTCGCCGTGAGCCACGCGGCGACGAACACGAGCGCCAGGTTGGCGGTCCAGGCGTACTTGCGAAAGAAGAGGTCGAGCATGCGAGTGCCCCCGGCCGATCGAGCAACCGACGTGCCACGGGCGCCGGTCCGCGAGAGGGTTCAACGCCCCGCCCCCACACGGAAATCCGGAAGGCGCGGCCCAGGCCGGCGAGCGCTTGCCCGCCGCCGTGCCATTTTGGCAAAGCGCGCCGCCGGCCCGGCCGCGCGGCGCCAAAATGTCAGCGAGCTCACTCGTCGCGGTCGGGCGGCGAGACGAGCCGCCCCTCGTCGTCGCGATCGAGCTTCCGGTAGATCGTCCGCGCCGCGATGCCGAGGATCTGCGCGGCGAGGGTCTTGTCGCCCTTCGTCTGCTCGAGCGTGCGGCGGATGACGATGCGCTCGACCTCTTCCATGGGCGTGCCTGCGGGGATGACGATGGGGCTCGCCCCGGCTCCCGCGCCCGCCGCTCCGCCGGGCGAGGGAGCCGGGACGGGACCGCCGGGGACCGCCCCCGCCCCGCCGCGCACCACCTCGGGGAGATCGCCCACGTCGATGGTGTCACCGGCCGTGAGGATGACCGCCCGCTCGACGGCGTGCTGCAGCTCGCGGACGTTCCCCGGCCAGGCGTACCGCTCGAGCGTGGCGGCGGCGGCGGGCGTGAACCCGGTCACCTGCTTCGGGAGCTTCTCGGCGACCTGCCGGAGGAACGCGGTGGCGAGGAGGAGCACGTCCTCGCGGCGCTCGCGCAGCGGCGGGAGCCGCACCGGCACGACCTCGAGCCGGTAGAAGAGGTCCTCCCGGAAGCGGCCGGCCTTCACCTCGGCGGCGAGGTCCTTGTTCGTGGCCGCGACGACGCGCACATCCACGTCGACCGGCTCGGTCCCGCCCACGCGCTCGAGCACGCCGTCCTGCAGGAAGCGGAGGAGCTTCACCTGGACCGCCGGCGACATCTCGCCCACCTCGTCGAGGAAGAGCGTGCCGCCCCGGGCGCGCTCGAAGCGCCCCTCCTTGCGGGCCACGGCGCCGGTGAAGGCGCCCTTCTCGTGGCCGAACAGCTCGGACTCGAGGAGGCTCTCCGGGATCGCCGCGCAGTGAATGGGGACGAAGGGCCCCGCCGCGCGGGGCGAGAGGTCGTGCACGAGCCGGGCGGCGAGCTCCTTCCCGGTGCCGCTCTCGCCGGAGAGGAGCACGGTGGCGGAGGTGGGGGCCGCCTGCCGCAAGGTCTCGAGCACGGCCCGGAACGCCGGCGCGTCGCCGAGGAGCCCGCCCGTCCCCGGCGCGAGCGCCGCGAGGCGCGCCTTGAGCGCGCGGTTCTCCGCCACGAGAGAGGCCTTCTCGAGGGCCTGGCGCACCGTCTTCACGATGGCGTGGCGCTTCACCGGCTTCGTGATGAAGTCGTAGGCGCCCTCCTTCATGGCGGCGACGGCGGTCTCGACCGTGCCGTACGCCGTCATGAGGACGACCTCGGTCTCCGGCGAGAGCGCCCGCACGGCCCGGAGCAGCTCCTCGCCGCTCATGCCCGGCATCATGAGGTCGGTCACGACGACCGAGACGTGCTCCTTGCGCACCTGCTCGAGGGCCGCGGCGCCCGAGCCGGCCAGGGCCACGCGCCATCCCTCCCGCTCGAAGATCTTCCCGAGCGACTCGAGGTTCGGCGTTTCGTCGTCGACGATGAGGACGAGCGGCGGCACGCCACGAGGATACCGCGGCGCCGGGGAGGCGTCAGGGAACGGGGCCCCCGCCGCGGGTCCCCGGCGCGGGTGCGGACGCCGGGGCCGGCGTGGTCTCGAGCCCCAGCGCTCCGCGGATCTCGTCGCCGAAGACGGCGATGGCGCCCACCGCGACGAGCGCCAGGAAGGCGGTCACGAGCGCGTATTCCACGAGGCCCTGCTTCATGTCGTTACCCGTAGACCAGGGTGGGGGGCCTTCTCAAGGCCTGCCGGTTGCCGAGCCGGGGGCCTGGCCGGGTATCATCGGACCGTGCGCCTCCTCGCCGCCGCCCTCGTGTGTGCGCTTTCCCCCCGGGCGGCGCCCGCCCAGCCCTCCCCGCCGAAGCCCCGCATCGCGGTGCTCGACTTCACGGCGAACGGCGCCTCGAAGGAGCTCGCCAGCGCGGCCGGAGGCGTGGCGGCGAACGAGCTCGACCGGCTCGGCGCCTTCCACGTCGTGACGAGCGAGGCCATCCGCTCCGTGCTCGCGTTCGAGAAACAGCGCCAGATGCTGGGCTGCACCGACGCGGGCTGCATGGCGGAGATCGGCGGCGCGCTCGGGGTCGACTGGCTCGTCGCCGGGAAGGTGACGAAGCTCGCCGCCCACGGCGGCGTGCCGGAGACGTGGAGCCTGGACCTGACGCTCGTCTCGGTGAAGAAGGGCGAGCGGGTGGGGTCGGCCATCGAGTCCGCGCGCTCCGAGGCCGATCTCATGGGGCGCACGGGCAAGGCGGCGACGCGGCTCGTCCAGAAGATCCTGGCCGGACGGACGGGGCGGCTCGTCCTCACCTCGGCCGAGGCGGGCGCGGTGGTGAAGCTCGACGACCAGGTGAAGGGCACGACTCCCCTGCGCGGCGCCGTCCTGCTCCCGGCCGGCCCGCACGCCCTCCTCGTGGAGAAGCAGGGCTTCGTCTCCTTCCAGAAGGACCTCCAGATCGAGGCGGGCAAGGTGGTCGAGGAGCGGGCGTCGCTCGTGCCGAGCCCGGACTTCGTCCGCGCCTACGAGTCGCGGCAGCGGAAGATCCGGACGGGCGCGTGGATCTCCACGGGCGTCGCGGCGGCGGGGATCGCGGCGGCCGTGGGGCTCCAGCTCAGCGCGGCCCAGCTCTACGGGAACGAGAGCACGCCGGGCACGTTCCTCTACGACCGGCGCAGGCTCCAGGACGGCGTCGAGGTGGAGGGCGGGGTGAACCTCCGGGCCCAGGCCGCCTCGCTCAAGTCGAGGATCGAGACCCGCCAGACCTGGTCGTACGTCGCGGGCGGCGCGGGCGCCGCGGCGGCCGTGGCCGCGACGTGGCTCTGGATCGTGGGAGACGATCCCGGACGCTACGCGGGGTTCGCGGAGCCGGCGGCGAGGCTCGACGTCGCGCCCACGGGGGGCGGCGCCGTCGCATCGCTGTCGGTGGCCTTCTAGACGGCGCCGGCCCGGCGGGCTCCCGCGGAGGCAGCGCTCTCCCGCGCCTACTCGGCCTTCGGCTCGGCGGCGGGCTCGCCGGCGGGCTCGGCCGCGGCGGCGGCGGGCGCGGCCTCGGTCC
>DATDDC010000752.1:0-4871 GCA_036523995.1 Anaeromyxobacter sp. | reverse complement strand
GGAGCCTTCGGCTACAGCGGGATGCACATCGCGGAGCTGCTCCTCCGGAGCGGCGAGCGCGTGAGGAACCTCACCGGTCACCCGGATCGCCCCGACCCGTTCGCCGGCGCCGTCGAGGTGACGCGCTTCCGGTTCGACGACCCCGCCGCGATGCGCGCGGCGCTCCGGGACGTCCGGGTCCTCTACAACACGTACTGGGTCCGCTTCGATCACGGCGCGTCGACGTTCGCCCGCGCGGTCGAGAATTCCCGTGCGCTCTTCCGCGCCGCCGCCGACGCCGGCGTGGAGCGGGTCGTCCACGTCTCCATCACGAACCCCTCGGCGGACTCGCCGCTGCCCTACTTCCGCGGAAAGGCCGAGGTCGAGGCGGCGCTTCGCGCGACGGGCCTCTCGCACGCCATCCTCCGCCCGGCGGTCTTCTTCGGCGGCCGCGACGTCCTCGTGAACAACATCGCGTGGCTCCTGCGGCGGCTTCCCCTCTTCGGGCTGGCGCGCGGCGCGTACGGCATCCAGCCCGTCCACGTGGAGGACCTCGCCCGGCTCGCCGTGGAGCAGGGCGCGAGCCGGGTCGACGCCGTCCTCGACGCGGTGGGCCCGGAGGCGTTCGGCTTCTGCGAGCTCGTCCGGCTCGTCCGCGACGCGGTCGGGTCGAGGACGGCCATCGTGCCCGTCCCCCGCTCCGTCCTCCTCGTCGCCGCGCGCACCGTCGGCGCGATCGTGCGCGACGTGGTCCTCACGCACGACGAGATCGCGGGCCTCACCCGGAACCTGCTCGTCTCGCACGCGCCGGCCACGGCCCCGACGCGCTTCTCGGAGTGGCTCGCCGGGAGCGCCGGTCGGCTCGGCGTCGAGTGGGCCTCCGAGCTGGCCCGGCACTACCGGTGACGCGATCGCCCTCTCCGGCGGCGCCGCCGTGGCTTCCCGCCGCGGCCCGGTGATGGCTAAGCCAAGATTCGCCCTGCCCGGCGCGATCTGGCCCGCGCGGGATGGGTCTCGTTCGACGCGGGGCCGCGCCTCGCGCGCGCGGCCGGGGTGAGGACGGCGGAGTTCCGGGCCAGGGCTCACGGGGCGTTCATGGCCCGTGAACCGAGCCACCCCATGGCACGTAGGTCACCGGCGCGGGAGCGGGAGGAGGATTCAAGAGGAGCGTCAGATTCAGGATGGATAGGAACGCAAAGAAGATGACGAATGTAGCGGTCACGACCCATCCGATCTTGAGACGGAGCGCGCCGCCAAACTCCTTCGGCTTGTACCTCTCTGGCTTCAGCTCGTTCATCTTTTCACCAGCGGCGGAGATGCGCCTGTACTCGGCAGCGAGCACGAACCCGGCGACCATCGAGAGGACGATTCCGACGATGGGAAACAGGACTACGTAGCGCCCGACCGACCGGATCTTCTCCGGGTATACGTGGGGGATCGCCAAGAGAAAGATCAGCGCGTACGAGAACCTCGTGAAGAGCTTCCAGTAGTTGTCGTGTCGGTACTTCATCTCGTCCCAGTACAACTTGATCATCTCGACGTGAGTCTCTCGATCCACCTGCACGTACACGGTCTTGACGTCACTGTGTTCCATCCCGCGATCCTCCCGCGTTCGCGGCGAATCATCGCAAGGTTGACGCTGCCAATCACGTACCGAGAAGAACGTTCGGTCCTCGTCAACCAAGGGACGCAGCTCGCGACGCCGAGCGATTGGGCTTCCGAGCTGCGCCGGCACGACCAACGAGGCGTCCGCATCCCGGATGAGGTCCCACTGCCTCGTCACAGCGGCGGGGATGCTAGCGTTCGCCCCCATGGCCATCGGGCGGCGCGGACGCGCGGCGCTGGGGCTCTCCGTCCACACCGGCTGGGCCGCGCTGGTGGCGATCGCCGCGGAATCGCCGACGTCGGTGCGAGTGCTCGACCGCCGCCGGCTGGAGATGATGCCGGGCAAGGATCCCGCGAGCCCGCGCTTCGTCTATCACGCCGCCCGAGAGCTCCGGCGCGATGTCGCCGAGCGGCTCATCCGCGAATCGGCCGAGCTCTCGACGGCGCGGGCGAAGGCCGCGATCGCGGCGGCCGTCGAGGCGCTCGCGTCGGGGGAGCACGAAGTCGTGGCGAGCGGCCTCCTCGTGGGCACTGCGCTGCCCACCACCTCGCTCGACGCCATCCTCGCGAACCACTCGCTCGTCCACTCCGCCGAGGGCGAGCTGTTCCGCGGCGCCGTTCGTGGGGCGTGCGCGGCGCTCGGCATCCCGGTCACCGAGGTCCGGTCGAAGGACCTACAGGCCCGCGCCGCCAGGGCGCTCGGGATCCCGATCCCGAAGATCTCCCAGCAGCTCGCCGGCATCGGGAAGGCCGCGGGCCGCCCCTGGGCAAAGGACCAGAAGGACTCCTGCCTCGCCGCCTGGATCGCGCTCCTCGCCTGACGAGCCGAGCAGATCCCGATCGGGGGTCGTAGCGCATTTCACCTAGGGTGCGTTTCACCCGGGTGAACCTGGTCGCGGAGGCGACGACCGTCCGCTTCCGGAGGAGCGCGACAATCCCTCCCGTGCCATCGCCGCCCCGACGACGAGCGGCTTCAAGAGGCTCTTGCGGGTCCGTCTCCCACGAAGGGCCCGTGTGGTATGGCTCGCCCATGCCGAGCCCGGTCCTCGTGGAGTCGCAAGGCCCCGTCGCGATCGTGACCCTCAACCGGTGGGAGGAGGCGCGGAACGCGGTCGACCGCGCCACCGCGGCGGCCCTCGCCGAGGCCCTGCGCCGCTTCGACGCCGACGACGCGCTCTCGGTCGTGGTGGTGACCGGCGCCGGCGGGACGTTCTGCTCGGGCGCCGACCTCAAGTCCGTGAACGATCCCGACCGCATGCTCCGCCTCACGGAGGACGGCGACGGGCCCATGGGCTTCAGCCGCCTCCTCCTCTCGAAGCCCGCCATCGCCGCGGTCGAGGGCCACGCCGTCGCCGGCGGCCTGGAGCTCGCCCTCTGGTGCGACCTGCGCGTCGCGGCCCGCGACGCCGTCTTCGGCGTCTTCTGCCGGCGCTTCGGCGTGCCGCTCATGGACGGAGGGACGATCCGCCTCGCCCGCCTCGTCGGTCACGGCCGGGCGCTCGACCTCATCCTCACCGGCCGCGGCGTGTCCGGGGAAGAGGCGCTCGCCATGGGCCTCGCCAACCGGCTCGTCGAGAAGGGAGGGGCGCTCCCGGCCGCGATCGACCTCGCCCGCAGCATCGCCGCGTTTCCCCAGGCGTGCCTGCGCAGCGATCGGTTGGCGAGCTACGAGCACTGGACGCTGCCCCTTCCCGAGGCGCTCCGCAACGAGTTCCGCCGCGGCATGCAGGTCCTCGCGACCGGCGAGACCGCGTCGGGCGCCGGCCGCTTCGCCTCCGGATCCGGGCGCCACGGATCGTTCGGCTAGGCTTCCTCAGGGCGCCCTGAGCCGGCCGAGCGTCGCGAGGCACGCGATGGCCTGGTACGTGCTCGGCGGCGTGGTGCCGAGGCCGGGCTGCGGACCGAACCCGCCGTTCTCGGCGACGTAGAGGCTCCTGACGAAGCGCTCCACCTCGGCTCGGTCGACGACGTCCAGGCGCCCCACGTCCGCGAGCGCCGCGAGCACGTTCGCCTCGTCCTCGATCTCGGGCACCATCGCGAGCTCGCCCGCGCGCAGGCGCCCCGAGTAGCGCGAACCGGCCAGGTGGCGCGCCACCGCGGCGGAGGTGTCGCCGTCGAGCGCCCCGAGGAGCTTCAGCGTTCGCACCGCCATGAACGTCGCGGCCGGCGAGGCGGCCGCGCCGGGGCGAAGCGCGAACCCTCCGTCTGCGGTCCGGTGCGAGGAGAGGTAGCTCACGGTCCGGGGGCGATCGACGAGGTTCACCGCGCCGAGCAGCTCGAGCGCCGCCACCGCGTGGAACGTCGTCCCGAGCGACCCCTCCGCGTCGCCCTCGCGTCCGCGGTAGGCGCCGTCGGGCCGCGCCAGCGAGGCGAGGAACGCCATGGCACGCCCCCGATCGATCGCATCGCCCGCGCCGAGGAGGGCCAGCGCCCGCAGCGTGTAGAGCGTCGGCACGACGTGCGACTCGCCCGTCCCGGGGGCGGCGGCGAAGCCGCCGTCGCGCCCCTGGCACCTCCGGAGGTACTCGACGATCCGCCCGCGGAGCTCCGGCGACACCGCGCCCCCCAGCGCCCGCGTGGCGTACAGGTTGTAGAAGGCGAAGGAGGGAGACTCGGGGAAGCGGTCCCACCGGTCGCGCCGCGCCCAGCTCTCGACGTACGCGAGGGTCCTCTCGCCGTCGATGGACGCCGCCGGGCCGAACGCCGGACCGCGCGCTCGCGCCGACCCGAAGCGCACCGCCGCCGCCCCCGCCCCCGCGAGGCCCAGCACCGCCGCCACGAACGCGATCCGCCACGTCCTCGTCATGGAACCCCTCCGTTGCCTTCGCGCCGAGCACCGCCGAGGCCGCGGGAGGGGCGCGCCCTCCCGCGGCCGCTTCGCTCACCGTTAGTGAGGCGGCGTGCGCCAGGTGCCGTTCGAGCCGCCGTGGCACACGCTGCACCTGCCGATGGCCCTCGCGTCGCCCTGGAGCGTCACGTTCTGCAGGTTGTCCTTGGCGAGCGTGGAGGGATTGAGCCCATGCGGCGAGCCGTGGCAGGACGAGCAGAGCACCTTCGACTCGTGGTGGCCGCTCGAGTTGAGGTACTTGCCGAAGATCCCGAGGCTCAGCCATCCCGAGGAGCCGGGCGACTTCTCGCCGTAGGAGGTGCCGTGGCACTTCGAGCAGGTGGGGAGCGTCTGGTAGGACCACGGGTTCGAGAGCTGGTTCTGCGCGATGCGCTGGTTCAGGTCGCCGTGGCAATCCGTGCACCAGATGGCCTGCCCGGTCGCGCCCGTCTTCTGGGTG
>DATDDC010000751.1:0-2913 GCA_036523995.1 Anaeromyxobacter sp. | reverse complement strand
GGGGGCGGAGGCGGTCGCCTCCGGCCCGGCGCCCGCCTCCGGAGGAGCGCCTGCAGTCGGCCCGGCAGGCGGCGGCGTCGCGTACGGCCCGCCGAGGAGCGCCTCGTCGCTCGCCTTCGACTCGAGCTGCGCCGGCCGCATCGCCACGATCCGGTAGGACACGGCCACGACGAGGACGACCGAGGCCGCGACGAGGCTGGACCTCCAGAGCCAGGGAGGAACGCGGCGCCTCGGGGCCCTCTCCTCCGCGGCCTGCCTCGCCGCTGCAAAGAGGATGCGCTCGCCCTTCTCGGGCGCGGGCTCGGCCGGGAGCCTCGCCATGAGGCTGCGCGTCTCGCGGATGCGCGCCAGCTCGGCGCGGCACGCCTCGCAGGAGGCCGCGTGCGCCTCGACCTTTCCCGCCTCGCGCGGCGGGAGCTCGCCGTAGGCGAGGTCGAGGAGCTTCTCGGCGAAGGCGTCGTGGGTCATGGCACCGCGCTCCTCGCCCCCGCGTCGCCCTCCGGGCCGATCCCCAGGGCCGCCAGGCGCTGGCGCAGGCCCTCGAGCGCGTACCGCATCCTGCTCTTCACCGTGTTCTCCGGCACGCCCGTGACGGACGCGATCTCGTGGAAGCGGAGGCCCGCGTACTCGCGGAGGAGGAACACCTCCCGCTGCTCCTCCGGCAGGGCGGCGAGCGCCGCCTCGAGCTTGGGCCGCAGGAGCGAGCTCTCGGCGCTCCGGTCGGGCGACGGCCCGTCGGACGCCAGGGCGGCGGCCGGGGCGCCGTCGAGCGGATCGGCCCGGCGGAAGGCCTGGCGGCGCGCCTCGTCCACCGCCTGGTTGCGCGCGATGGCGTAGAGCCACGTCTGGAAGCGGGCGCGCGGCGCCCAGTCGCCGGCGGCGCGCACCGCCTTGAGGAACGCCTCCTGGCAGAGGTCCTCGGCGCGGGCGCGGTCTCCCGTGAGGCGCAGGAGAAAGGAGAACACGGGTGTGCGGTGGCGGCGCACGAGGATCTCGAAGGCCGAGGCATCGCCGGCCTGGAACCGGAGCATGAGCTTCTCGTCGCTCTCTTCGGCAGGCACGCGTCGCTCGGGCCCCGGGAGCTGGAACGCACGGGGCGGGAAAAGGATCCGTGGCAGTGTACCCCGGACGGGCGCGGCCGGGCCGAAGCCGCTCGCGGGGCGGCCGAGCGCGCGCTAGAGCATCGGTTCCCCATGGAAAGCGTGACGGCGGAGGCTCCCGGGGCGGATGCGCAGGGCCTGGGCACGAGGCTCAGGACCCTCCTCGCCCTCGCCTGGCCCAACGTCGTCTCGCGCAGCTCCCAGGTGGTGGTGAGCATCGCCGACGCGGTGATGGTGGCCCACCGCGGCGCCGCCGCGCTCGCCGCCACCACCGCCGGGGCGACGAACGCGTACGCCTTCTTCATCTTCCCGATGGGGATCACCTTCATCGTGTCGAGCTTCTCCTCCCAGCTCTTCGGGATGGGGGACGTCACCGGCGCCCGGCGCCACGGCTGGTACGGGCTCGCCGTCGCGGCGATGGCGCAGGTGGTCGCGCTGGCGGCGCTGCCGTTCATCCCCTGGGCGCTCGGGCACCTCGACTACGCGCCCGACGTCCTCGCCCAGATGCAGGGCTATCTCTCCGTCCGCCTCCTCTCCGCCGGCGCGGTGGTCGGCATCGAGGCGCTCGGCAACTACTACGGCGGCCTCGGCAACACGCGCTACCAGATGCGCGCCAGCCTCGCGGCGATGGTGCTGAACGTCCTCGGGAACTGGATCCTCATCGACGGCCACCTCGGGGCGCCGGCCCTCGGCGTCCGCGGCGCGGCGCTCGCGAGCACGCTCTCCACCTCCGTCGCCTTCGTCGGCCTCCTCGCGGTGTTCGTCCGCGAGTGCCGCGTCCGCGGGACGGGGCGCCTGGCCCGGAGCGAGCTCTGGCGCCTGCTGCGCTTCGGGGTTCCGTCGGGGATCACCTGGTTCTTCGAGTTCGGGGCGTACGCGTTCTTCGTGAACATCGTCGTGGCGGGGCTCGGCACCATCTCGCTCGCCGCGCTCATGGCGGTGATCCAGGTGAACTCCGTCGCCTTCATGCCCGCCTGGGGGCTCGCGAGCGCCGGCGCGATCCTCGTTGGACAGGCCATCGGCGCCGGCAGGCAGCACCGGGTCGGAGCGCTCGTGCAGCTCGCCTTCGTCGTGGCCGCGATCTGGGAGTGCCTCGTGGCGCTCGCCTACCTCGCGGCGCCGGAGCTCGTGCTGTCGGCGTTCGCCCGCGACCCCGCCGGCGCCGAGGCCCTCGTCGCCGCGGGGCGGCGCATGCTCGTCCTCTCCGCGGCCTGGCAGCTCTTCGACGCGGCGGCGAACGTGCTCATGGAGGCGCTCCGCGCGGCCGGCGACACGCGCTTCACCATGTGGGCGCGCGTCGGCGTGGCCTGGACGGTGTGGGCCGCGGGCAGCTTCGTCTCGGTGCGGCTCCTGCGCGGAGGCGACGTCGCCGCCGTCTTCTGGCTCGTCCTCTACCTCGCCGTCCTCGCCCTCGTGCTCTTCCTCCGGTTCCGGAGCGGAGCGTGGCGGCGCATCGTGCTCGTGGAGCCGAGGCTCGTGTGACGAGGCCGCTCGGCGCCGCGCCACCGCGGGCACGAGCACGTCCGCGCCTCGGTCGCCCGCCTCGATCGCCTTCCGCGAGGAGGCGGGCCGCGACGTCAGCCCGCCTCCGCTCGCGCGCCGCCACGACACGGTCGCAGGCGACGCGCACCATGAGAGCTTTCCAATTCGGGGCTCACATGGGCTGCAATCCGATGCGATGTGCGGGCGTGTGGAGGAAGCGCCGACGAACAATCCACACCCGCACGCGCCGTTCGCGGATGGACCTGCGCGGGATCCCGGGGATTGGCCACGTTCTTTCCACGCCTCGGCCCTCGCGCGCGCCCCGGTCTCA
>DATDDC010000750.1:0-2323 GCA_036523995.1 Anaeromyxobacter sp. | reverse complement strand
ACGCGGTGCCCGCCGTGTCGTGGCTGCTCGACGCGCTACCGGTCGACGACGCTTTCCTGGCCCTCGAGCCCGCGCTGCGACGGCGCCGCGCCGTCGACGGCGCCAAGCGCCTGCTCCTGCGCGAGAGCCGCGTGCAGCCGCTGGTGCTGTTGTTCGAAGACCTGCACTGGATCGACGGGGAGACCCAGGGCTTCCTCGACGGGCTCGTGGAGAGCCTGCCGACGGCGCCCATCCTGCTCGCGGTGAACTACCGGCCCGAGTACCGGCACGGCTGGGGAAGCAAGACGTACTACCGGCAGCTCCGCATCGACCCGCTGCCCCCGGAGAACGCCGACGAGCTGCTCCAAGCGCTCGTCGGCGACGACGCCTCCGTGCGACCGCTGAAGCCCGTGCTGATCGAGCGCACGGAAGGCAACCCGCTCTTCCTCGAGGAGAGCGTGCGCACGCTCGCCGAGAGTGCCGGGCTCGTCGGCGAGCCCGGCGCGTACCGGCTGGCGCGGCCGGTGGACGCGCTGCAGATCCAGAAGCCAGGGAAACTGGAGGTGGGAGGGGCCTCTCGGGACTCCACTGGGCTTGGTGCATTGGAAGAGGGCCTCATCTCCAGTCGAGGCAGGAACCGCACCTCGCGGCGGACCTGGGCGGCGCCCCCTCGACGCTCGTCCTCGAGGACGGACGGGTGGACCCGGCCCTGGGCCGCGCGCCGCCGGTCGCGCCCGAGCGGCCCGACGCGGAAACGCCGGCGCTCATCCTCTACACCTCGGGCAGCACGGGACGGCCGCGCGGCGTCGTGCAGACCTTCCGCAACGTCGACGCGAACGCGCGATCCATCGTCCGGTACCTCGGCCTCGGGAGCGACGACCGCGCCCTGCTCGTCCTGCCGCTCTACTACTGCTACGGGCGGAGCGTGCTCCAGAGCCATCTCCTCGCCGGCGGCTCGCTGTTCCTCGACGGCCGGTTCGCCTTCCCGCGCCTCGTGCTCGAGGCGCTCGGGGCCGAGGGCTGCACCGGGTTCGCCGGCGTGCCGCTCACGTTCGAGATCGTCCGCCGCCAGGTGGACGTGTCGACGCTCTCGTTCCCGCGGTTGCGCTACCTCACGCAGGCCGGCGGCGCCATGGCGCCCGAGACGATCGACTGGGTGCGCCGGGCGTTCGCCCCGGCGAAGCTCTTCGTCATGTACGGCCAGACCGAGGCGACGTCCCGGCTCAGCTACCTGCCGCCGGAGCGGGCCGAGGAGAAGCCCGGCTCCATCGGCGTCGGCATCCCCGGCGTGGAGCTCCGCGTCGTGGACGACGACGGCCGCGAGCTCCCCCGCGGGGAGACCGGCCATCTCGTGGCGCGCGGCGACAACGTGACGCTCGGCTACCTGGACGAGCCCGAGGAGAACGCGGCGCTCCTCCGCGGCGGCTGGCTGTGGACGGGAGACCTCGCCTCCCGCGACGAGGACGGCTTCTTCTTCCACCGCGGGCGGTCGAAGGAGATCCTCAAGATCGGGGGCCACCGCGTCAGCCCCGTCGAGATCGAGCACGTCGTCGCGGAGCACCCCGACGTCGCCGAGGCCGCGGTGGTCGGCATCCCGGACGCGCTCATGGGCGAGGTCCCGGCGGCCTTCGTCGTGTGGCGCCCGGGCCGCTCGCCGTCCGAGGCCGACCTCAAGGCCTTCTGCCGCTCGCGCATGGCCGCCTATCGCGTGCCGGTGCGCTTCACCTGCGTCGAGTCGCTGCCGCGCAACGAGGCCGGGAAGCTCCTGCGCGCCCGGCTCGCGGCCGGCGAGGCCGGCGCCGGCCAGGCCCGCTAGCGCATGACGAGCGGCACCTCGACGTGCAGGGTGTCCCCCTTGAACTTCGGGAACACCATGAGCCGCGCGGCGCTCTTGAGGCACGAGCCCAGGTCGGTCCCGCTGAGCGTCACGTCGTCGAGCGTCGGGTAGGTCACCGTCCCCGACGGCTGGATGTTGAGGCGGAGCAGCACGCGGCGGCCGTCGAGCTTCGACTCGGTCCCGCGGGCGGTCGCGAGGCACGCGTCGAAAGCCTTCCGGGTGGAGCGCAGCACGGACTCGATCTGGGCCTGCGTGAGCCCCTCGCTCTCGGGCTGGGCGGTGGCGGCCGCCGCCAGCCGCTCGCGCTCCTTGCGCGCGCGCTCGCTGGCCTCGCGCTCCCGGCGCTCGCGCTCCTTCGCGTCGCGCTCCTCCAGCGCCCGCCTCTCGCGCTCCTGCGCGTCGCGAGCGGCCTGGGCCTCGTCCTTGCCGCGCCGGCGCCGCTCCTCCCGGCGGCGCTCCTCGGCGCTCGGCCTCGTGGCCGAAGGCGGCGGAGGTTGCGCCTCGACC
>DATDDC010000749.1:0-4246 GCA_036523995.1 Anaeromyxobacter sp. | reverse complement strand
GGCGTAGCGCGCCGGGCCGCCCGCCGGCATCTTCCCCGCGATGGACCTCGTCGTCCTCGCCGGCCTGCAGGGCTCCGGGAAGAGCACCTTCTACCACGCCCGGTTCGCCGACACGCACGCGCACGTCTCCCGGGACCTCTTCCCGAACGCCCGGGATCCGCTGCGCCGGCAGGAGGCGCTCGTGTCCGAGGCGGCGCGCGCCGGCCGCTCCGTCGTGGTGGACAACACGAACGCGCGGCGCGAGGACCGGACCGCCCTCGTCCTCCTGGCGCGCTCGCTCGGCATGCGCCCGGTGCTCTACTGGTTTCCACCCGACGTGAAGGGCTCGCTCGCGCGCAACGCCGGGCGCACGGGCAAGGCCCGGGTGCCCGCCCTGGCCATCCACGCGACGCGCAGGCGCCTCGCCCCGCCCGACCGCTCCGAAGGCTTCGCCCGGGTCTACGAGGTCTCCGCGACGCCGGAGGGCGGGTTCACCGTCGCCCCCCGCCCGGACCTCTCCGCCGGTTGAGGAGCACAGGCCGCCGCTTCTCGCGCGGCACGCGCAGATCGGAGCGGGCCTCGACCCGCACGGCGATGAGCTGCCGGTCGGCCCGCGAGATGGTGCCCTGGAGCCGCTCGCCTCGCCAGCGCGAGGCCCAGCCGAGAGAGAAGGGCACGAGGCCGCGCTGCCGCACCGCCCCCTGCAGCCGCCGCACGACGGGGGAGATCGCCGCCCGGCGCATGCCGGCGAGCAGGATCATGAACTCGTCGCCGCCCAGCCGGACCACCGCGTCCTCGGAGCGGCAGACGGCCCCGAGGTAGCGGGCCATGCGCACGAGGACCCGGTCGCCGTGCTCGTGGCCGTAGAGGTCGTTGTAGGCCTTGAAGTGATCGATGTCGATGACGATGCAGCCCCAGCCGCGCCTGCGGTGCTCCGCCTCGAACTCCCCCAGGTAGCGCCGGTTGAAGCAGCCGGTCAGCGGATCGCGCAGGCCGGCGTCGACGAGCTGCTGCTCGAGCCGCTTGCGCTCGGTGATGTCGATGAGGATGCCGTAGTAGAGCGTCTTCTTCGTGGCCGGATCCCGGCGCGTGAAGCAGGTGTCGATGACCGTCCGGACCTCGCCGCTCGGCCGGCGGAAGGCGAACTCGAAGTCGCGGACCACCCCCCGCTCCTCCAGGATCGCGTGCTCGCGCTTGCGCCGGAGGGGATCGATCCACTCCTGCACGCGGCTGTGCTCGAGCTGCTTCAACGACTTCACGCCGAACATCTCGAGCATGGCGGGGTTCGCGTCGAGGATCTCGCCCTCGGCGGTCGTGATGTACACGCCCTCGCGGAGGTTGTGGACGAGCTCACGGAGCGTGTCGGCCGCGGAGAGGGAGTGGGGCGTGCGGGGCTCGGGCGGAGGCGCGGATCGGCTGGAACGCGGCGACGGCGACACCCGGCGACCTCCCATCGGTCTCTTCCGATCCGGCTTCTACGCTTCCGGCGAGGACGGCACGCGGGCCCAAACGGGCAGCGCCTCCGAGATCCGCGCGCCCGGCTTGGGGCATCCGGATTCGTCTGCCTCGATCGCGGCGGGCCCTTCACTAACAGTTCAACCAGCCCGTCCCGCGCAGGCTCTCGGGCGGCGCCTGCTCATCCGGGGCCGTCGGATCCGCCTTCACGCTTTCAGCGCCGCGGCCACGATGGCCCTCGCCTCGTCGAGGATGCGCGCCAGGTGCGCCTCGTCGCGGAAGCTCTCCGCGTAGATCTTGTACACGTCCTCGGTGCCGGACGGCCTCGCCGCGAACCAGCCGCTCGCCGCCACCACCTTGAGGCCGCCGATCTCGGCGCCGTTTCCCGGCGCCCTCGTGAGCTTCGCCACGATGGGCTCCCCGGCGAGCGCCGTCGCCGCCACCGCGGCCGGCGAGAGCTTCTTCAGGATCGCCTTCTCGGAAGGGGTCGCCGGCGCGTCCACGCGCGCGTAGACCGGCGCGCCGAGGGCCCCCGCCAGCTCGCGATACAGGACGCCCGGATCCTTCCCCGACCGCGAGGTCATCTCCACGGCGAGGAGGTCCATGGCGATGCCGTCCTTGTCGGTGGTCCAGGCCGTCCCGTCGCGGCGCAGGAACGACGCGCCCGCGCTCTCCTCGCCGCCGAAGCCGAGCGAGCCGTCGAGGAGGCCCAGGACGAACCACTTGAAGCCGACCGGGACCTCGACGAGCCGCCGCTCGAGCCGAGCGGCCACGCGATCGATGATCGCCGAGGAGACGAGGGTCTTCCCCACGGCCGCGCCGGCGGACCAGCCCGGCCGGTTCCGGAAGAGCCAGTCGATCGCCGCCGCCAGGTAGTGGTTCGGGTTCATGAGCCCGAGCGAGGGCGTCACGATCCCGTGCCGGTCCGAGTCGGCGTCGTTCCCGAAGGCCAGGTCGAACCGGTCCTTCATGGCGACGAGGTTCGCCATCGCGTAGGGCGAGGAGCAGTCCATGCGGATCTTGCCGTCGTGATCGAGCGGCATGAAGCCGAACGTCGGATCGACGGCGGGGTTCACCACGGTGAGATCGAGCCCGTACTCCTCGGCGATGGGTCCCCAGTAGTGCACGTTCGAGCCGCCCAGCGGATCGACCCCCACGCGCAGCTTCGCCCCGCGGGCCGCCTCGAGATCCACGGCGGCCCGGAGGTCCTTCACGTAGGGGGTGACGAAGTCGCGCTCCGAGGCGCTCGCACCTCGCGCCCGCTCCCAGGGCATCCGCCGCACCTCGCGGTTTCCCGCGGCGAGGAGCTCGTTGGCGCGCTTCTCGATGGCCGCGGTCACCGCCGTGTCCGCCGGGCCGCCGTCGGGCGGGTTGTACTTGATGCCGCCGTCCTCCGGCGGGTTGTGCGAGGGCGTCACCACGATGCCGTCGGCGAGCCCCTCGGCGCGCCCGCGGTTGTGCACGAGGATTGCGTGCGACACGACCGGCGTCGGCACGGGCGCGCCGTCCTTCGAGACGACCACCCGGACGCCGTTCGCCGCGAGCACCTCGAGGGCCGTTCGCTCCGCGGGCTCGGAGAGCGCGTGCGTGTCGCGCCCGAGGAAGAGCGGGCCCGTGATGCCCGCGCCGGCGCGGTGCTCCGCCACCGCCTGCGCCACCGCGAGGATGTGCGCCTCGTTGAAGCTCCGGCGGAGGGACGAGCCGCGGTGCCCCGAGGTGCCGAAGGCGACCCGCTCGCCCGGCTTCGACGGATCGGGCGCCTCGGACGCGTAGCGGCGGACGAGCGCCGGCACGTCCACCAGCATCTCCCTCGGCGCGGGCTTCCCTGCGAGCGGATGGGTCATGGTCGGATCCTGGCACTCCCCCGCCCCTTGTCACGGTCTCGGACGGGCCCGAAAATGGCCGGGCATGCTCGCGAGCGCCCTCGCGGCGACCGCGCTCGCCGCGCTCTTCGCCTCCGCGGAACCCGCCGCCGCGCCCTCCGGCGCGGAGCGAGGCGACGGCTCCCCCTGGCAGGCGCTCGAGCCCGGCCTCGAGTACGCGCTCTTCGACGGCCCCCCCGCCGACGCCGGCGACCGGAAGATCGCCGTCGTGCGCATCGACCCCGCGCGGTTCGACCTCCGGCTCGCGAACGCGTCCGCGCCCGGCGAGGGAGAGATCCGCACGGCGCGGGCCTGGGCGTACCGGACGGGCGCCTCGGCCGCGATCAACGCCAGCATGTACCAGGAGGACTACCGGTCGAGCGTGTCGCTCATGCGCACGCGGGACCACGTGAACCAGCGCCGCCTGTCGAAGGACAAGGCCGTCCTCGCTTTCGATCCCCTCGTGTCCGGGGTGGCGCCGGTACGGATCGTCGACCGCGAGTGCGACGACTTCAGCCAGGCGGAGAAGCGCTACGGCTCGCTGGTGCAGTCGATCCGGATGATCTCCTGCGAGCGGAGGAACGTCTGGGCGCCCTCGGACCGGCGCTTCTCCAGCGCCGCCATCGGGCTCGACTCGAAGGGCCGGGTGCTCTTCATCCACGCGAGGAGCCCGTGGACCGTGCACGACCTCGTGAAGGCCCTGCTCGCGCTCCCCATCGACATCGCGCGCGCGATGTACGTGGAGGGCGGGCCCGAGGCCCAGCTCTTCGCCCGCTCGGGGGCGAAGGAGATCGAGCGCGTGGGCGGCTTCGAGGGCGCGGCGCGCGCCGCCGAGAACCCCCGGGCGTGGCCGGTGCCGAACGTGATCGTGGCGGTGCGGCGGCGCTGAGCGGGCCGGGGCGCCCCCCGAGGTCCGACCGCGACTCCGACCCCGACTGCGACCTCGACTC
>DATDDC010000748.1:0-17706 GCA_036523995.1 Anaeromyxobacter sp. | reverse complement strand
GGCGGCGCCGTCGCCGCCGGCTCCGTCGCGCCCGCGGCGCTCGCCATGCCGGTGGCGGCGATCGCGGTCGCGACCTGGCTCTTCGTCCGCGCGCTCCGGGCCCCCGCGTCGCCGCCGGGGGCTGCCGCTCCGACGATCCCGGTTCCCTCCTGCGGGATCGCCCCGCTCGTGCTTCCCGCAGCGCTCCTGGCGTTGCTGCCGGCCGCCGCCGCCTGGTTCCCCGGATTCCGGTCCGTCTCCGAGGCGTTCCACCCCGGAACGGACGTCTTCCACGCCTCCGAGGCGGCGCTCGCTCTCGCGCTCGTGCCCGCCCTCACCATCCTGTTCAACCGGACGGGCCCGGTGGTGCGCTCGCTCGCCTCGCCGGCGGAGGAGGGCGCCGTGGCGCTCGCGCGCGCGGCCCGGCGGCGCGCGACGTTCCGGTCCGCGCTCGTCATCGTCGCGGCGCTCGCCCTGGGTGCATTGGCGCGGGCGAACGGACCGGCGGCGCTCGTCGCGGGGGGTCGAGGCTTCGCGTCCGCCTTCGTCGTCGCGGCGGTCGTGCTCGATCTCGTCCGCGAGTGGCGCGCACGCGGCGGCGGCACGGAGTGGAAGGCGGTCTGGCCCCTTCACCGAGCGTTCGAGGCGGAGCCCACGGTCGCGCGGCTCGCGGCGGCGGGGATCCCCGCCTTCGTGCGCGGCGCCGGCTACCGGACGCTCTACCAGTTCTTCGCGCCGTACGCGCCCGTCGTGGTCTTCGTGCCGCCCCGGCACGCCGAGGCCGCGACGGCGCTGCTGCACGAGTGGCACTCGGCGGACGCGTGACCCGGGCCTGAGCGTCAGAGCCGGGCGGTACGCTCGCCGTCATGCCAGCCGTCACGCTGTCGCAGATCGCCGAGTGGCGCCGCGCGCTCCTGGAGGAGGGCGACGGCGAGTTTCTCGATCCCACGCTCGCCCAGGAGATCGCGCCGAAGCTCATGGAGGAGGTGGAGCGCCTCCACGCGGAGCTGGCGCAGGCGCGGCGACAGCTCGCGAGAGAGGAGGGTGCCGAGCCGGAGAAGAGAATGAGAGACGTGGCCAGCTGAGACGGCAGCACGGCAGCGGAGCCGGTACGCCGGGGAGGCCGCGGCGCGCGCCACTCGGCGCCTGCGCGGTGCGTTCGCCGACCGCGGGCGGGCGTGCGTGCTCGGCGGGACCGCTCGTCCCGCTGCTGCGCGGCATGCCGGGGCGCGAGCCACCCAGGGAGCGCCGGGACCCCGGAGTATGCCTTCCTCTGCGGCCTGCTTCACGACGTGGGCATCGCCGGGATCCTGCTGGCGCTGGCCGAGGATCCGCGCTGGAAGGGCGTCTCCTTCGAGGAGCTGGAGCCGGTGCTGGTCGAGGTCCACGCCGAGGCCTCGGCGATCCTCTGCCGCCTGTGGAGGCTGCCGGAGGCGATCCAGACCGTGGTGTCGAGCCAACACGAGGTGACGCCGGCAGGTCGCGCCGAGCCGGTTCGCGCCGCGCTGGTGGTGGCGGAGCAGCTCGCCTGGGAGGCGCGCAAGGTCCTGAAGATCGACGAGCTCGCCTTCTGCGCCGCGCGGGCCGAGGCCTTCGAGATCGTCGAGCGCCTGGGGCCCGCGGGGACCGGGGCCGCCTCGGGCGCGCCGGCCGCGGCCGCGCGGGCGGCGGGCCGGCGGTAGGGAGCTACGGCGAGGCCGGCAGCGGGCACTCCCAGGACATGACTCGAGCCAGCTCGAAGCGGTGCTCGAAGCTGCGGCCATTGCCGCCGTCGAACCGGATGGTGAGGGAGGCGGGCGCCGCCGCCTCCGTTCCGCAGGGAGGCTTCTTCGCCACCCTTCGAAAGCACGCGAGGTCGTGCTCCTTGTTCCTGGCGAGGACCGGGATGTCGAGCTGCACGGAGGCCCCGTTCGGATCGGCGCCCCGGACGAAACCCACGCACCGATCGAAGCCTTCCATCGTGATCCGGACCGACCGCAGGTCGTGCGCGGCAGGCCGGAGCGTGAAGCTCAGGGCGTAGTCGTCGATCTGCTCGATCTCGATCGGGGGCCCGTACTTCCCGGCCGCGGCGTCGAGGCAGCGCCGCCAGGCCTCGACGGCCCTCGGCCTCAAGGTGCCGGCGGCCTTCCGATACAGCCGCTGGTTCGCCCCGAGGCTCTTGCCCAGCGTGCAGTACGCCGTCCTCAATCCGTCGAGCTTGACCCGATCGTATTCGCCCTCGCCGACGACCTCGGGGAAGATCCGCTTGGCTTCATCGCGCGTCGAGTCCTTCGACGCCCTCTCGAGCGTAGCGCAGAGGGATTCGTATGCCGCACGCCTGTAGTCGTTCCGCGTCGACTCGCTGACGTAGGAACGAATGCCCTGCTCGAGGAGCTTGTCGCAAGGGCCGACGTCGGCGCGTGCAGGCGCCGCCAGCACCGTCGCCACGAGCAGAGCGCCGAACCGCATGGTGTCCTCCCGTGGACGACGCGCCGATGGCGGCACTGTAGCAGCACTGGAAGACCCGCTGCCGAGGGAGTAGCGTGCGGCCATACGCGCGCACGAGCTCCCCGCGGAGAGGAGAAGGCCCGTGAACCTCCAGGAAGCGATCGTAGTCGCCCTCGACTTCGAGAAGAAGGTCCGCGACCACTACCTGCGCGGCGCCGAGGACATCGCCGACCCGAAGGGCCGGCGGGTGTTCGCCACGCTCGCCAAGGAGGAGCAGCGGCACGTGGACTACCTCGATCGCTGCCTCGCCGAGTGGAGGAAGAACGGCAAGGTCCCGGACCTGCCGCTGAAGAGCGTCCTCCCCGACGGGGTGAAGTGGATCGAGGAGGAGAAGAAGAAGCTCGCGGCGCTCGCGGCGCGCAAGGGCGAGCGCGCGGCCACGGAGACCGAGCTCACCGCGCTCAAGACGGCGGTGCGGTACGAGAGGGAGTCGGACACCTTCTACCGCGAGCTCGTCTCCGAGCTGCCCAGGGGCGACCAGCGGCTCTTCGACAAGTTCCTCCGCATCGAGGACGGCCACCTCGCGCTCGTCCAGGCCCAGCTCGACGCCGTGCAGGGCAGGGGCTTCTGGTTCGACATCTCCGAGTTCATCCAGGATGGATGAGCTGCGCCCGGGTACCTGACGGACGGTCGCTTCCGGAAGCTCCTGCAGGAATACGGCTACTGAGCGGCTGCCTGCCGGGGCGGAGCTTCCGCGCGGACGCCGGGTCCGTCCGCGGCAGGCGGTCCCTCACGCCGGCCGGCGCTCGATGCGGAGCAGCCGCGCCGCGTTGCCGCCGAGGATGAGCTCCCGGTCCGCGTCCGAGATCCCGGCCAGCGCCTCGACCACCTCGACGGGGCGCTCGTAGCCCATGTCGAAGGTGTAATCGCTGCCCAGCACGACGCGGTCGGCGCCCACCTGGCGAACGAGGTTCGAGACGATGGCGTTGTTGTGACCGATGGTGTCGTAGTGGAAGCGCCGCAGGTAGGCCGAGGGGGGCTGCTGCATGTGCTTGTTCTCGGCGCGGACCTTGGCGCCCCGGTCGAGCCGGCCGATGAGCGCGGGGAACGTGCCGCCGGCGTGGGGCAGCATCACGTCGAGCTTCGGGAAGGCGTCGAGCACGCCGCCGAACACCAGCGAGGCCGCCGCGATCCCCGTGTCGTACGGGTTTCCCAGGAGATTGCGCAGGTAGTAGCGGGCCATGCGGTCGGCGCCGACGGGATTGAGCGGGTGCAGGAAGATGGGCCAGCCGAGCTCCTGGCACTTCGCGTAGATCGGGAAGTACTCCTTCTCGTCGAGGTTCTTCCCGTTGACGTGCGTGCCGAGGTAGAGGCCGCGCAGGCCCGGCAGCTTCGCGGCCCGCTCGAGCTCCTTGAGCGCGAGATCCGGAGCCTGCATCGGCAGCGTCGCCATGCCCACGAAGCGGCCGGGGTGCTTCGCGTTCGCGGCGGAGCACGCGTCGTTGAAGGCCTGCGACAGGCGGAGCCCGAACGCGGCGGGGGCCCAGTACACCATCGGCGCCGTGAGCGAGAGCGCGTGCACCTGGACGCGCTTCTCGTCCATGGCCTTGAGGCGGATGGCGAGGTCCATGTACGGCGGCGTGAACGCCGAATCCATGCCGGGCACGGAGAGGGTCGTCGCGCCGCGCTCGTTGCGGCCGACCTTCCCGCCGTTGGATCCGCCCTCGCGCTCGACGAGGCGCACCCACTCCTCGGGGAAGAAGTGGGCGTGCGTGTCGACGACGAAGGCCTGGCGGTGTGCCTGGGCGGCCGGGGTTTCGCCCCGCCCGTTCCTCGCCGCCAGGGCGGCGCCCGCCGCGGCGGCGCCGACGACGAACTGCCTGCGTGTGATGGGCATCGGAGTCCTCCTTCCTCTCAGCGAATCGCAGCAGGCGCCACCGAGGAGCCGGTGGCGCCGTGGATCTTGAGCGGCTGCATGGTGAAGGCGAACTCGTGGACGTGCTTCGCGACGAGCTCGTCGAGCTTCAGGTTCTCGAGCAGGTGGATCCCGTTCACGACCAGCATGACCTGGTGCACCGGCAAGCTGAGGTCCTTGTCGGGGTTGGGCGCGACCTCGACGCCCCAGTTGTCGGAGCCGACGAGCGAAGGGTCCTGCTTCGCGAGCCACTCGGCCGCGCCGACGCCGATGCCGGGCTGCGTCTTCACGAAGCGCGGGTTGTCCTTCCCGTAGAGCTTGCCCCAGCCGGTGTGGATGAGGACCGCGTCGCCCGGCTGCAGCGTCAGGCTCTGCTTCTGCAGCGCGGCCTGCAGGTCGGCGGCCGTGATCTCGTAGGTGTCGCCCAGCATCTCGACGCCCTTGGCGCCCGCGACGTCGATGAGGACTCCGCGCGTGAAGAACGTCGGCGCGTTCTGCACCCCGAGCTTGGTGAAGCCGCTGCGCGTCGCGACCTCGCTCACCTTGAAGCAGTTGTAGAAGGAGTCCCCGTGCGTCTGGTGCGCGAACGCGTCGAACTGCGTGCCGACCTGGCCGATCTCGGAGATCACCATCTCCTCGTTGCTGCCGCGCGTGTTGCGGCCGGCGTTCATGAGGGTGCGCTTCGTGTGCATGTTGAAGATGCGGGTGCCGAAGAACGGCATGCCCGGCCCGAGGACGTGGCCGAGCTCGATGATCTCACCGGTCTTGATGAGCCGCGCGCCGCGCAGCACGACCTTCGGATCCTTCATGTGGTTGCCCGAGCCGCGCTCGTCGCCCGCGCCCCACCTCGACGGGCAGCGCTGGCTCTCCGGAGGCACGTTCCAGGCCTGGGCGAACGCCATCGTGGGCAACGAGAACAAGCCCGCGAGAATGAGCTCTTTCATGGACGCTCCCGCCGGTGGTTCGCCCTCTGTTAAGGGAGCACCGGGGGTGCCGCAAGCGCTCCCCTGCAGGGGTGCACGGGCAGGGCGGCTCCTCGGCGTGACGCGCGCCGGCGCGCGCGGAGCGGAGTGCCCGGGCCATCGCCGCCTGCTAGATCCCGCGCCTCACCGGCGAGGCGCGAGGCGCGCGCGGAGGATCGCCCCATGGCTCATGCTCGTCCTGGCAGGGCGTCGTCCGCTCGCGGCCGCCCCGGCGCCGAGAGCCGCGCCCTCGGGCTCGCCCTGGCCCTGGCGGCGCTCGCCCCCCTCTCGGCGCCCGCCCAGAGCAGCGGGCCGCGCAGCCTGGACGAGCTGAAGCAGGAGACCCAGCTGCGCGCCGACAAGAACCTGCAGCCGATGGGCGGCGTCCATCCGGAGGACGTCCGGGAGGCGCTCGCCGGCCTCGGGAGCCTCGAGCCGGACGCGTGGGCGGCAGCCTTCTCGCGGATCGGCGACCGCAACTTCGCCCAGGCGCGGTCGGAGCAGGCGACCGCGCCGCGCGAGGCGGCCCAGAGCTACCGGCGCGCCTGGCGCGTCTACAACACGGCGCGGTGGCCCACCGAGAGCTCGCCGGGGAAGAAGCGCGCCTATGCGCGCGCGCTGGAGGCGTTCCAGGCATACGGGCAGCTCATCGACCCGCCCATCGAGGTGGTCCGCATTCCCTTCGAGGGTAAGGAGATCGTGGCCTACCTGAGATTGCCGGCGAGCCGCCCGGCGCCGGTCCTCTTCGGCATCAGCGGCCTCGACACGCGCAAGGAGGACGTGGCCGACACGAGCGACGAGCTCCTGGCCCGCGGCATCGGGCTGTTCGCCATCGACATGCCCGGGACGGGCCAGGCTCCCGTGAAGATCGACGTCGGCTCCGAGCGCATGCTGTCGCGCGCGCTCGAGTGGCTGCGCCAGCGCAAGGACGTCGATCCGGCGCGCATCGCCGTGCGCGGCCAGAGCTGGGCCGGCTACTGGGCCGCGCTCATGGCGTACAAGGAGCGCGACCACATCCGCGGCGCGGTGGTGCACGGGGTCGGGATCCACGGCTACTTCCAGCCGGACTGGCAGAGGAAGGGGCTCGCCACGAAGGAGTACCTCTTCGACCTCTTCCCCGCGCGCTCCGCCGTGTACGGCACGAAGACGCTGGAGGAGTTCCTGGCGTACGGGCCGCGCCTGTCGCTGCTCGACCTCGGCTATCTCGACAAGCCGTCCGCTCCGATGCTGCTCGTGAACGGGGAGAAGGACACGCAGCAGCCCATCGCCGATCTCTACCTCATGATGAAGCACGGCGACCCGAAGCACGTGTGGGTGAACCCGAGCGGCGGGCACATGGGCCGCTCCCCGCAGTGGCCGCAGGGGAGGATCTTCAGGGAGGTGGTGTTGCCGTGGATCGAGAGGGTCCTGGCGATGCCGCCGCAGAAGCCGACGAACTGAGGGCCTGCTCCGGGATCGCCCCGCTCACCGCCGGCCGGGGGTAACGCGACGCGTTGGCCGCGGTCCCGTGGCGCAGGGCTGACAACCGGGACGCGCCTGTCGGAGAATGGGTGCTCCGCGGAGGGGCCACATCGCTGTCGCTCGCACGAGGCGGCACATGGCCCGAGGTCCACTCGCAGTCGTCGCCGCGGCGCTCCTCGCGCCCGTGGCCGTCGCCGCCGCGCCCTCGGCTCCCGGCGCCCTTCGCGTGGGCATCACCGCGGTCCTCTTCGAGAAGCACCTCGAGCTGAACAGGCAGTTCGTCGCCTACGTCGGCGAGAAGCTCGGGATGCCGGCGACGCTGGTCCAGCGCCGCACGTACAAGCAGATGAGCGATCTCCTCGAGCGGGCCGGGCTCGACGTCGCGTTCATCTGCGGTCTCCCGTACGTCATCGACCACGAGCGGTTCGGGCTCGAGCTCCTGGCGGCACCGGAGGTCTACGACGGGCCCATCTACTTCTCGTACGTCATCGTCCCAGCCGACAGCCCGGTCCAGTCGTTCGAGGAGCTGCGCGGGATGCGATATGCATTCTCGGACCCGCTCTCGAACTCGGGCTGGCTGGTCCCCGCGCACGATCTCGCGCGGATGGGAACGACGCCCGAGGCCTTCTTCAAGCGGACCATATTCACATACAGTCACTCCGCAAGCGTCGAGGCCGTGGCCGTGAAGTTCGTGGACGGCGCGAGCGTGGACAGCTACGTCTACGACTATCTGGCGAGGATCCGGCCCGCGCTGGTCGCCCGGACGCGGATCGTCCGCCGATCTGCCCCGCACCCCATCACGCCGGTGGTCGTCCGGGCGGGGCTCCCTCCGGAGCTCAAGGACCGGCTGCGCAGGACCTTCCTGGAGATGGGCGAGGATCCCCGCGGACGCGCCCTCCTCACGAGCCTGGGATTCAAGCGTTTCGTGCCCATCCCGGACCGGAGCTTCGACGGCATTCGGGAGATGCGCCGCGTGGTGAGCGAGCGGTCCGGGGTGGCGGCGAGCGCTGCGCGGAGGTCTCGTCCGTGATCGAGCGGTTCGCGCTCCACCGCTGGACGCTCGGGGCGAAGCTGGCCGCCACGTTCGCGACGGTCATCTCGCTCGTGGTGCTCGTGGTGAGCCTCTGGGTCGTGGCGCGGAGCCGCAGCGCTCTCGAGCACGAGCTCGGCGACCGGGGAGCCGACGCCGCGCGAAACCTGTCGAGGCTCAGCGCCGAGCTCGTGCTCGAGGAGGACCTCTGGGGGCTGTACAAGGTGGTCCGCGACGTGGTCGGAGCGGACGGAGACGGCCTCGTCGCGTATGCGGCCGTGATCGACGCCGGCGGGACCGTGCTCGCCCACTCGGATCCGGCGCGCCATCCCATGGGCGAGCCGTTCGGGGATGGCACGGACGCCCCGGCGGACGCGCACCCGGCGGGATTGGATCCATCCACGGGCAGCGGCGCCGTGGCGGTCCGGCACTTCACGGCGCCCGTCATCGTGGACAACCAGCAGGTCGCCACCGCGCGCGTCGGCATCTCGCTGCGGAAGCTCGAGGCGACCATCGGCCGGATCAGCTGGGAGATCTGCGCGCTGGGGGTGCTGCTCCAGTGGCTCGGCATCGGCCTGGGGTACATGATCGCCCGCCGGATGACGCGCCCCCTCACGGACCTCCGCTGGGCGGTGGATCGCATCGCGTCGGGACGGCTCGAGGATCCACCCACGGTGACGACGAAGGAGAAGGACGAGATCGGAGCGCTCGCCGATCAGTTCAATCTCATGGCACGTCACCTGCGCGACAGCCAGCGCCACACGGCGGAGGCCCACGAGCAGCTCGTCCGGAGCGAGCGGCTCGCCTCCATCGGCGAGTGCGCCGGCGCGCTGGCTCACGAGATCAGGAACCCGCTCGGGGCGGTGGTCGCCGCGGCGAGGATGCTCTCGTCGCACGCACCCCAGGCGACGACGTACGATCGGGAGCGGCTGGCGGAGGTGATCGCGGACGAGGCGCGGCGGCTCAACCGGATCCTCTCCGAGTTCCTCATGTACGCGCGCCCCCGGCCGCCCTCGAGGCAGCCGCACTCGATGAACGCCCTCGTGGCCGAGATCCTGGAGCTGCTCCGGCTCGACGATCTCGCTCGCGGCAAGACGCTCGATGGGCGGATCGGGCCGGAGAGCGTCCCGTGCGACATGGATCGCGACCAGGTCAAGCAGGTCCTCTGGAACCTGCTCCGGAACGCGCTCGAGGCAACCCCCGAGGGAGGGCGCGTCGTCGTCGAGACGGTCCAGCGCGGCGAGAGCGTGCTGGTGCAGATCTCGGACGAAGGCGCCGGCATTCCAGCGGAGCGGCAGGGTCGCCTGTTCGAGCCGTTCCACACGACGAAGGAGGCAGGCTCGGGGTTGGGGCTCGCGATCGCGCACGGAATCGTGAGCGCGCACGGGGGAAGCATCGGCCTGTCGAGCCGCCCCGGAGAGGGGACGCGGATCTCCGTGACGTTGCCGCTGCGCGCGCCGGCGACCGGCGGAAGGAACGAGGCGGCATGAAGCCACTGGCGAACGGCTCCGTGCTGGTTGTCGACGACGAGCCATCGATCCGGCTCACGGTCGGCATGCTGCTCCGGGGGGAGGGACTCACAGTCCGCGAGGCCGGAAGCGCCGCGGCGGCCGCGACGCTCCTCGAGCAGGAGCCCTTCGACCTCGTCATCACCGACCTGCGGCTCGGCGATCTGGAGGGCGGCCTCGAGGTGCTGAAGGCGGTGAAGCGGAAGGCCCCCGACACGGAGGTGGTCTTTCTCACGGCGTTCGGAAGCATCGCGTCGGCGGTGGAGGCGGTGAAGCTCGGAGCGTTCGACTACCTGTCGAAGCCGTTCGAGCCGGACGACCTCGTGCTGGTCGTGCGCAACGCCATGGAAAGGCGCTCGCTGGTCCGCGAGGTGGAGCGGCTGCGAGCCACGCTCGAGGAGGAGATGGGCCTCTCCCGGCTCGTCGCGAGGGGACCCGCCATGAAGAGGGTGCTGGACCTCGTGCGCCGCGTGGCGCCCTCCGAGGCGACGGTGCTCCTGCAGGGGGAGAGCGGGACGGGCAAGGAGCTCGTGGCGCGCATGATCCATACGCGGAGCGCGCGCGCCGGACGGCCGTTCGTCGCCATCGAGTGCGGCGCGATGCCGGAGTCGCTCCTCGAGTCCGAGCTCTTCGGCCACGCCAGGGGCGCCTTCACGGGAGCGGTCCAGGCGAAGCGCGGCCTGTTCGAGGAGGCGGACGGCGGCACCGTGCTGCTCGACGAGGTCGGCGAGCTGCCACAGCAACTTCAAGTCAAGCTCCTGCGCGTGCTCCAGGAGCAGACCATCCGGCCGGTGGGGACGAACGCGCACGTCAAGATCGACATCCGTGTGATCGCCGCGACGAATCGCGACCTCGCCGCCCAGGTGAAGGTGCGCGCGTTCCGCGAGGACCTCTTCTATCGATTGAACGGGATCGTCGTCGAGCTGCCGCCGCTGCGCGATCGCACCGAGGACGTCATTCCGCTCGCCGTGTACTTCATTCGCACCTTCGCCGACCGGCTGGGAAAGCACGTCTCCTCCATCTCACCGGGCGCGGTGGAGGTGCTCCTCCAGCACCCCTGGCCCGGAAACGTGCGCGAGCTCGAGAAGGCGATGGAGCGAGCCGTGGTGCTGGCGGGCGGGGAGGAGATCGTCGCGGAGGACCTCCCGCCGACGTTGCAGGGGAAGCCGGAGCCCGGAGCGGGGGGTTCGCGCCGTCGGACGCTGGCGGACGTCGAGAAGGCCCACATCCTCGCGACGCTCCATGAGCACGGGTGGAATCAGGCGCGCGCGGCGGAGGAGCTCGGCATCAGCCGGAGCACGCTGTGGCGCAAGCTGCGCGAGTACGGGATCCATCCGGACGTCTAGCGCGCCGCCTCCTTTGACTTCGGCCCACGGATCACGACAGACTCGATCGGCCAGGCTCGTCGAGGAGCGGTCGTCGCACGAGCGGATGCAGCGCCGGAGGGGAGTCCGGTGATCTTCGGAACCGTCCTCGTCGCCTCCGATCTGTCGAAGGCATCCGATCGGCTGATCGCGCGGCTCGAGGGCCTGCAGCGGATGGGCGCCCGCAAGGCCATCCTGTTCCATGCCCTCGGCGTCTCTCGTTTCAGCGACATGAAGGCGGAGCTCACCCGGCTCGCCGAGCCCCGGCTGCGCGAGCAGGAGGAGGCGCTCCAGCGGCTGGGGTTCGAGACGGAGGTCGTGATCGCGACGGGCTCTCCTGCATCGGAGATCCACCGCGCCGCGCTCAAGCGGCGTCCGTCGCTCCTCGTCCTGGGCTCGCAGGAGCACACGCTGACGGGCGAGCTGAGCCTGGGGAGCGTCACGCTCGATACGCTCCAGCGCGCGAGGCATCCGGTCCTCGTCCTGCGGCTGGCGCTGGTCGAGCCGAGGCACGAGGCCACCTGGAGCGCCTTCGGGCGCCACGTCCTCCACCCGACCGATTTCTCGGATCCGGCCGAGCGCGCGTTCTGGCTGGTGAAGAGGATGGTGGAGGGCGGATTGAGGTCGGTGACGCTCCTGCACGTCCAGAACAGCGCCCGCATCGCCCGTGGCCCCCGACTCGACGAGCTCGACGAGATCGATCGCGCGCGGCTCGATCGGCTGAAGGCGGATCTGGAGAGGGCGGGCGCGGACTTCGTCCGCACCGAGGTCGCATATGGCTCGCCGTCGGACGAGATCGTCCGGTGCGCCGGCGAGACGATCGGGACGACCATCGTCATGGCCACGCGGGGCCGCGGCGTGCTCAAGCGCGCGCTCCTGGGCAGCGTGAGCCAGCAGGTCACGCGCAACGCCGAGGCTCCCATCGTGCTCGTGCCGGCGCGACGCGACATGGCCGAGGTCGGCTGAGCGCCGACGGCGCGGCACGCGCAGTTGCTCACGATCAATCGCCGTTCCGTCCTGCAACGCTTCCGAGCGGCGCCGTTCGATTCGTTTCGAAACGCCGGCATCCGGACGGGCCTCGTTCGGCGCGTGCTGCGCGCTGGCGCGCATCCGGCACCGGTCTTGCGAACGGTCCGCGAAACGAAACGCGGGCGAGCGTGTACGCGGTGCGTCGCACGCATCGCGGCACGGAACGGACGTCATCCAATCGAGGTGCCGCCAATGGCCTTCACGCGCAGAGAATTCATCCAGACGACCGGAACCGCCACCGCCGCCTACTCGGTCCTGGCCTCGAGCGGGTGCCTCAAGCGCGTGGAGCACAAGACGACGGACGTCTCGACCGTCGCCGAGGAGTTCGTGCCGGGCGTGTGCCTGCAGTGCCCGGGCGGCTGCGGCATCCTCGTGAAGACCGTCGACGGGCGCGCCGTCAAGATCGAGGGCAACCCGGCCTACCCGAGCAATCGCGGCAAGACCTGTCCCAAGGGGCAGATCGGGCTCCAGATCCTCTACGACCCGGACCGCATCCGCGGTCCCCTCAAGCGCGACGGCGCCCGCGGCTCCGGCAAGTGGAAGCCCATCCCGTGGGACCAGGCCATCGCGGAGGTCGCCGGCCGGCTCGGCGAGGTCCGGGCCAGCGGCCGCCCCGAGAGCCTCGTGGTGATGGGAGGCCGCTACCGCGGTCAGATGGGCGATCTGTTCGGCCGCTTCTGCGACGCATTCGGCACGCCGAACAACGTCGGCCACTCCTCCATCTGCGAGGACGGGAGCCCGTTCGGCCACTGGGCCACGCAGGGCTTCAAGTCCTACGCCGGCTACGACTGGGACAACTGCCGCTACGTCCTGACCTTCGGCGGCAGCTTCCTCGAGGCGTGGCGCCCGACCGCCGGCAACCTGGCGCGCTACGGCTCGATGCGGCGTGGCAAGGAAGGCCAGCGCTTCAAGCTCGTCGTCGTCGACCCGCGGTTCTCGGTGACCGCGGCCCAGGCCGACGAGTGGATCCCGGTGAACCCCGTCACGGACGGCGCGCTCGCGATGGGGATGGCGCACGTGATCGTCCGCGACGGCCTCTACAACAAGAAGTTCGTCGAGGAGCGGACCTTCGGGTTCGAGGACTTCACCGGGGCGGACGGGAAGAAGCACGACGGGTTCAAGACGGTCGTGCTGCGCGACTACGCCCCGGAGCGCGTCTCGAAGATCACGGGCGTCCCCGAGAAGACCATCGTGCGGGTGGCGCGCGAGTTCGCCGCCAACCAGCCCGGCATCGCCGCCGGCGCGCGCGGCGCGAGCATGCAGACGAACGGCATCTACAACCGCATGGCCATCCACGCGCTGAACGGGCTCATGGGCTCGATCGACAGCCCCGGCGGCGTGCTGGTCCAGAACGGACCGCCGTTCAGCCCGTGGCCGGCGGTGAGCCAGGACGACCTCGCCAAGCGCGGCGCGGCCATGCCTCGGCTCGACTACGCCCACACCGACCGGTATCCGCTCGCGGGCAAGGTCTACCAGGACATCCCCTCGCGCATCGCCGAGCAGAAGCCGTACGCCGCGAAGGCGCTGATCCTCTACTACACGAACCCGATGTTCAGCACGCCCGAGGTGGACCGGTGGCGTGCCGCCATCGCCAAGCTCGACTTCGTCGTGAGCTTCTCGCCGTTCATGGACGAGACCTCTGCGCACGCGGACTACGTGCTGCCCGATCACACGTACCTCGAGCGCTGGCACGACGACACCATCTACCCGTCCGTCGGCTATCCGGTGTGGGGCATGCGGCAGCCCGCCGTGGCGCCGGTGTTCGACACGCGCAATGCCGCCGACACGCTCATGGCGATCGCGCAGCGCATGGGCGGGACCGTCGCCGCGTCCTTCCCCTGGAAGGACAACCAGGAGCTCCTCCGGGCGCGCGCCCGCGGGATCTTCGAGGCCCGCGCCGGCAACGTCCAGGCGGGCGACTTCGAGACGTGGTGGAAGACGTTCCTGCAGAGGGGCGTCTGGACGAATCCTCCGTACGAGTTCGCGAGCGACGATCCGGCGCGCTGGAAGCGCGTGCTCTCGACCCCGTCGGGGAAGTTCGAGTTCTACTCCCAGGCGCTGGAGAAGGAGCTGCATCACGCCGCCGAGACGCGCGCCGCCGGCGGCAACGTCGAGAAGGCCCTCGACTCGGTGCTGACCGATCTCGGGATCGCCGCCCGCGGTGACGAGGTCTACCGGCCGCACTTCGAGCCGCCGCGGTTCGTGGGCGACAAGGCCCAGTACCCGCTCCACTTCATCACATACAAGACCGTCACCCACGCCGAGGGCCGCGGCGCCAACACGCCCATGGTCCAGGAGCACTTCAACGTGCAGACCGGTGAAGCGTGGACTGCGGACTGCCAGATGAACCCGGACACGGCGCGACGCCTGGGGCTCTCGAACGGAGACCCGGTGGTCATCGAATCCGCGGTCGGGGCCGTCCGCGCCCGGGTCCGGTTCGCGCCGCACCACCCCGACGTCGTCGTGATGCCCTACGAGCTCGGTCACACGCACTACGGTGAGCTGGCCCGCGGCCGCGGGGTCAACCCCAACCATGTGATCGCGAACGAGAACGACCGCCTCGGCGGACTGGCAGCCTTCTCCGCCACCCGCGTCCGCGTGCGGCACGCATAGGTCCAGGAGGAAACCAAATGCTCCGCTGGGCAATGGCCATCGACCTCGACCGCTGCACCGGATGCCAGGCCTGCACCTTCGCCTGCATCTCCGAGAACAACATCCCCTACGCCAGGCCGGACGAGACCGCGCGCGGCGTCACCATGGCGTGGAACGAGATGGTGGTCTACGAGGAGGGGCAGTACCCGAACCCCTCCGAGAAGATCGTCCCGCGCCCGTGCATGCACTGCAACGAAGCGCCGTGCGTGAAGGTCTGCCCGGTGGGGGCCACCTACAAGCGCGAGGACGGGATCACGATGCAGGATACCGGCCGCTGCATCGGCTGCCGTTCCTGCGAGGTGTCCTGTCCGTACGGCGCCAGGACGTTCAACTGGTTCGACTCGAAGACGCGCTTCGCAGCCATGGAGCGGACGCAGAACCCGCTCGGCCAGCCGCTCCGCCCCATCGGCACCGTCGAGAAGTGCGTCTTCTGCCACCAGCGCCTGGATCGCCTGCGCGCCGACCTCTCCGCCGGGAAGGGGCCGCGGATCGTGCGCCAGGCGCTCGGGAAGCGGATCAACGGCGCGGGCGTCACCGAGGCGCTCTGGAGCGAGGCCGTCGACGTCCTCATGCGCTACTACGCCGAAGGGAAGATGTCGCCGAACGAGCTCGATCCGACCGTCACCTCGTACCTGCCCGCCTGCGTGACCGTGTGCCCGCCGCAGGCGCGCCTGTTCGGAAACGTGGCCGATCCCGACTCGCTCGTGGCCCGGAGCGCGCGCGACCCGCGAGCGTTCACCCTCCTCGAGGAGCTCGGCACTCACCCCAACGTCGTCTACCTGCACAAGGGCTGACGGAGAACCGGGAGGCTCGAAATGTCGACGCAAACCCAAGCCGGCAATCCCAACGATCCCGCCGTCCGGGCCCTGGTGCGCCCCGTCGTGAAGACCGGTCCCGCGTTCTGGGGCTGGCTCGCGCTCCTCGTCGTGATCCTCGCCTGGTTCGTCGTGAGCTGGGCCCGCCAGCTCACCGTGGGCCACGTCCTGAGCGGCCAGGGCACGCGCGGCGCCGTCTGGGGGATCACCGTCGCGAACATCGTCCATCTCATCGGCATCAGCCACGTCGGCATCGCCATCTCGGCCGTGGTCCGGATCATGCGCCTCGAGCGCTATCGGCAGCTGGCGCGCCTGGCCGAGTTCGTCACCCTCGCGTCGCTCGCCACCGCCGTCTTGAACATCGGCCTCGACGTGGGACGCCCGGACCGGTTCATCGTCAACGTGTTCTGGTACGGCCGCTGGCACTCGCCGTTCGTGTGGTCCATGACGGTCATCACCACCTACTTCGTCGGGAGCACGGTCTACCTGTACCTCGCCATGCGGCGCGACATCGCCTGCATGGCGACGGTCTTCCCGAAGCGGGCGGGATTCTACCGGGCCCTCTCGCTCGGCTATCGCGACACGCCCAGCGAGCGCGAGCGGAACGAGCGAACCGTGTGGTGGCTCGCCGTGATCATCCTGCCCATCATGGTGTCGGTGCACTCGGTGTACGGCCTCATCTTCGGGATGCAGGCCGCGCGGCCGGGCTGGTTCAATCCGCTGCAGGCGCCGTACTTCGTCCTCGGCGCGATCGTCTCCGGCTTCTCCGCCATGATCATCGTGGCGGCGGTCGTGCGGCGGCTCTTCGGCTGGCAGGAGCAGCTCCCGCCTCGCATGTTCAAGGGGCTGGGGATCTTCCTCGGCTTCGTCACGCTCCTCTACATGTACTTCTTCTTCACGGAGCAGCTCACCGCGAGCTACGCGGCGCCCGCGCGCGAGGGCGAGGTGGCGAACGAGCTGCTCACCGGCCAGTTCGCCGGCCTCTTCTGGCCGGTGGCCGTGATCGGCCTCGTCATTCCGTTCTGGGCGCTCTTCGTGCAGGGCGTGAACAAGAACGTCATCAGCATCCGCCTGACCGTCACCTGCGCCGTCCTCATCAACGTCGCCATGTGGATGAAGCGGTTCTTCATCGTGGTGCCCTCCTTCATGCACCCCCACCTGCCCATCCGCGTGGTTCACTACCAGCCGACGGCGCACGAGTGGGGCCTCGTGCTCGCGAGCTATGCCTTCGCGGCGCTGATCTACACGGCCCTCATCAAGACGATCCCCTCGCTCGAGCTCCCCGAGTCGC
Source organism: Anaeromyxobacter sp. (assembly GCA_036523995.1). Classification (GTDB taxonomy): domain Bacteria; phylum Myxococcota; class Myxococcia; order Myxococcales; family Anaeromyxobacteraceae; genus Anaeromyxobacter. The sequence goes on along the minus strand of DATDDC010000748.1, from coordinate 1,273 downwards.
TTCCGGTCGGCGCCACTGCGCGCGCGACGGACGGCTTGTGGCTCGCCAGCTCGACGCGGCGCCTGCTGCTCGCGCTCACCCCGCTCGTCGGGATCGGCCTCATCGCCCTCGGCATCGCCTACAGGCAGCTCGTCCCCGCGTCGGCGGTGTGGGTGACCGGCATCGTCCTGCTGCTGACGATCCCCCTGCAGATCTGCCTGCCCACGGGCCGGCCGACGGCGAAGCCCGCCGAGGTCGCGGAGGGCGTCACGGCGCCCGCTCGGGAGACGGCATGACGATGCAGGCCCGCCGCGAGGACGGCCCGAGGGCCGTCTCGCGCCCCCCCACGCCCCGGGTGACGGACGCGGGGGGCGACCGGCGGCTCTGGCGCCGCGACGTCTACGCGGCCCTCGCCATCGCGTTCCGCCGGCCACCGCTGCCTTTCGTCTACGGGGATCTGGCGAGTCAGCTCGGCGAGCTGCTCTCGGTCGCTCCGTGGGGCGATGTGCTCGCGTCGCGGCTGAGGTCGCTGGCCATCGACGAGAGCGCCGCGGCGCATTGCGCGCTCGTCCTGGTCGGCGGCGCGGCGCGGACCCCGGTGCGGCTGTACGAGTCGTGCTGGCGCGGCGGGAAGTCGCTCTGGGGCGAGGCCGCCGCGGCGTGCACCGCGTACTACCGCCGCGTCGGCTTCGCCGTCGACGAGTCGGTCCATGAGTGCCCCGACGCGCTCGCGGTGGAGCTGGAGCTCATGGCCCATCTCTGCGATGCGGGAGAGGAAGCCGAGGCGGCGCGATTCCTGACGGAGCACCTGCTCCGGTGGGCGCCCCAGGCGGCCGCGAGCCTGGCGGCGGCGCCGTTGCCGCCCTTCTTCCGGCTCGCCGGCGACGTTCTCGGACGCTTTCTCGCCGCCGAGGAAGACGAGCTCGCCGCGGCGCAGCCTGCCCGTGGCTTCGATGGCGCGAACGGATGAGGGTGAACGTGGTCGTTCCGCTCCCGCAGATCGACTTTCTGTGCACCCATCGCCGTCCCCTGCGCCGCGATCACCGCGCGGTGCTGGCGCGGATGTGCACGGAGCTCGAGGAGGAGGGGCTGTGCCGCTCCGGCGGTGGCACCGGACCGCTCGTCCTCCTCTCCTGCAGCGACGGCGGCCGCGGCGCGGCCCGGGCCGGCTGGCATGCCCGCCGGCACGGCGATTGGTCGGTGGAGATCGTCCACGTTCGCCTCGACGCTCTGGCGGCGCGCGCGCAGGCGCAGCGCCTGGTGCGCGGAGCGCTGCGCTTCGCCGCCGCAGCGG
>DATDDC010000747.1:0-14488 GCA_036523995.1 Anaeromyxobacter sp. | reverse complement strand
GACGAACGTGGTCTGGTGCCGGGCCGAGCTCAGGTCGAGCGTGGCCGCCCGGCTCGACGCGTCCCCTGCGCCGTCGCGGTGGTCGTCGTCGAGCCGGACGCCGAGGTTCACGCGCTGCCCCGACACCATCCCGAAGCTGCTCGCGTTGAGGTGGCGCTGGATGTCCGACCTCTCCGCGTGGCCCGGCCGCGCGTTCCGGGCCTCGGAGGCGTCGAGGCGCAGGCCGGGGAGATAGGCTCCCGGCTCGGAGTTCAGGGCCGCGCCGTAGACGACGCTCAGGCCCGGCCCCCTCGTGGCGAGCGCTCCGGTGGCGGCGTCCTCGACGCTGCCGCCGCCCCAGAGACGGAGCGGCAACGCCCTGCGCGGGAGGAACCCCACCGACGTGTCGAACGAGTAGACGCGGCCGTTCAGCTGCAGGCCGTTCCCCCAGCCCGTCACGTTGGAGAACGCTCCGCCCGCGGTGGCGACGGCGACGTCGGGGCCGAAGGGCAGCCCGGCGTAGTGGAGGGAGAGGCTCTCCATGAGGAGCGTCGACTGCGACGTCCCCGCGCCGGGCTGCAGCACGTTCTGGGTGGTCGAGCTCTGCAGCTCGACGTTGCCGGTGACGTTCGCGCGGACCGACGGCGCGGCCAGCACCACCGCGAGCGGCGCAAGGAGCCGTACCGCCGATCGCATCGCGAGCCGCACTCAGCCGTTCCGCTTCACTTGATGTGGCAGGAGAGGCAGAGCTGGCTGCCGCTCTTCGTCACGCGCAGGAAGAAGGTGTTCCCCGTGCCGTGAGGGTCGTGGCAGGACGCGCACTCGATGCCCGCCGCGCCCGCCACCGGTGCGCCGCCGCCGCCCGCGCCGAAGATCTTGACGCCGGTGGGCGCCGTGACCCACTGCGCCAGCCGCACGTCGGGGCCGGTGCTGATGCCGTTGTAGGTGCTGGCGACGCCGCCGTAGCTGTAGGGCACGCCGACCGGGTGGTTGCCGGACAGGTCCGCGCCGGTGGCGGCGTCCGGGATGATGTAGGCCGCATTGTTGAGCTGACCCGTGGCGCTCACGTCCGGGCCGGCCATGGGCACGCTCGGGTTCGCGGTGGCGTTGCTCCAGTACTGCGAGCCGATGCTCACCGTGCCGTCGTGGCAGGAGAGGCACTTGCGGGTCGATCCGGACCAGCTCTGGAGGTTCGCGGGGTAGGACGTCCCGCCGGTCGTCTTTCCGCCGCTCACGTCGACCCAGCTGTAGTTGTTCAGCGAGAACTTGTGGTTCCAGAGGAGCAGGGACGTGTTGCCCTTGTGCGGCGTGTGGCAGAACACGCAGATCCCGTCCTCGCTGGCGCCGGTCTGGACGTGGACGTTGTTCGTCTGCAGCTGGAAGTTGTGCTTCGACTGCGTGATCGACGTCGCCTGCCCCCGGGCGACCCCTGCGAGGCAAAGCGCGGCGAGCATCGTGGCCAATCTGATCTTCATGGCATGCTCCTGCGATCGGGTTCGGTGCGGCCGACGGCGGCCCGCCTCATTGCTGGGCGAGTCCACTGTCGGTGAGGCGACTGTCGGTGCTCGTGGTGTTCACCAGCTCGTACACGTCCACGCGGTAGTTGAGGCCGTTCGCGACGTAGATGCGGTTCTTCGAGTCGATGGCGATGCCGCCCGGGTTGGCCAGGAAGCCGGGCGAGTCGCCCGGGCCGCCGAAGAAGAGGAGCAGCTTCGCCTCGGGGTTGAAGATCTGGACGGCGGCGAAGAAGCCGTCGACCACGTAGACGTTGCCGAACGTGTCGGTCGCCACGCCCTTCGGCTTGTCGAACTGGCCGAAGCGGTCTCCCCGCTCGCCGAACTGGCGCACGAACACGCCGTCCGGGCCGAACTCCTGGACCCGCGCGTTCATGGTGTCCGACACGTAGATGCCGCCGCCCGGGGCGAGGGCGAGGAAGGTCGGGAAGAAGAGCTCCCCCTTGCCGTAGCCCTTCTTCCCGACGGTGAGGACGTGCTTGCCGGTGTCGAGCGCGTGCGCGTGGACCGAGTGCCCCTCGCCCTCCGGCGAGGAGGCGTCGCTCACCCACAGAAGGTTGCGCCCGGCGTCCACCGCGACGCCGACGGGTCGCTCGCAGTCGGCGAGCTCGATGGCGCGGAGCGGCTTGCCGTCCCGCGCGTACGAGAGCGCGATCTTGCGCTTCGGGATCACCACCCAGACGCGGTCGCCCTCGATCGCGACGCCGCCCGGCGGCTCGGCGAGGTCCTCGCGCAGGATGGTGTGCATCTCGCTCGCCGCCAGGTCGAAGATGACGAGCTGGCCGAGCCCCTGGTCGCTCACCGCCACCAGGTCGCCCTGCGACGACACGGCCACGCCGAGCGGGTGGTAGAGCCGCCTGGGCGCCTCGAGGCCGGCGAGGTTGCGCCAGAAGCGCTTCGCGCCGCTCTCGACGTCCAGGCCGCCCGACAGCGTGCGGACGAAGCGGATGCGCTCCGTGGCGGGCGCCGCGGGCCATGCCGCCGGAGCCCGGCGCGCCGTGGCGCAGCCGCCGAGGATCGCGGCGGCGAGGGCCGCGAGGAGCGCGGGAACCCTAGCCGTAGGTGTGCGAAACATTGCGCTGGATCTCCCGCACCCAGAGCGACACCACCTCGTTGAGGCGCGCCGCCACGACGCGCGAGAGGTTGGCCATGACGACGTAGCCGACGGACGGGCTCCGCTCGAAGAGCGCGAGCAGGGGCGCCCGCTCGAAGGCGAGGAGCTCCACGTCGGTGGAGCCGCGCGCGCCCATGGTGAGGCGGTAGGGCGGCACGAGCGCGGACCAGGCCACCGTCCGCCCCGGCTCGAGGGACTGGAACCGCGTCTCCTTCGTCTCGCCCTTCACGACGAGCGGAAACGTGAGCTCCACCCGGCCGCGGCGGATCACGTACAGCTCCTTCGCGGGGTCGCCGTGGCGGAACAGCTCCTCGCCCGCGGCGGCGTTGCGCCGCCGGGCGAGGCCGGTCACGGCCCTGCAGTCCTCTTCGGAGAGGCCCGCGAAGAGCTCGGCCTCGTTCAGCGTCTCGAGCACGGTCACTTTCTCTTCTCCTCGGGCCTAGACCGGGAACGTCCGGCCGAGGCTGGACGGGGGGGAGTGCCAGGCGCGGGCGATCTCGCCGAGCTCCGAGTCGATCCGGTGCTCGAGCTCGAACACCACCTCGTCACTGGTGGCGTTGCGCCGGAGCGGCGCCTGGCAGAGGCCGCATCGGCCGGGGTCCGCAGAGGCGCTCGCGAGCTCATCCGCCCCCTCGCGCTGAAGCGCCTCGTCGTGCGACTGGATGCCGAAGTAGGCCATCGCGACCATGGCCACGACGAAAGAGGCGAAAATCACGAACGTGATCCACATGTGTCCTCCTCCTGACTGCGCGCGGAAACCGGTGCGGCGAGGCATTTCCCAGATCCGTGCCACGGGCGCGCACGTGCAGAAGCGCGCGGAAATGCGCGGAAAAAGGGCATTTTTGTGCGGTGCGTCGCAGCCGGTCCGGCTGCCAAATAGGCTTGCGAGCCGTCAATCCAGAGCGAAGGCGCTGGGCCGCCGGCGGATTGACGGTGTGGTGAGGCCTGCCAGGTTGGCAGGAACTGGCGGCTTTCTACGGCGCCGGCGCGTTCAGGAAGGCGATGAGGTGCCGCATCTCGTCGCCGCCGAACGACGGCCACCGGATGCCCTGGTCGCGCATGCGCTCGAGCATGGTGGGCCCGTGCATCCAGAGATCGCGCGCGAGCGTCACCGGCGTGGCCCGCCCGCGCTTGCGCTCGAGCGAGGGGGCGACGCCGGTGGTGTGGCACGAGGCGCAGCCCTTCTCGACGAAGATCTCCGCGCCGCGCTTCGGCGAGCCGGGATCGTCGGCGTAGGCCGCGGCGAACAGGTAGACGATGACGTGCGCCATCTCCTGCGACGAGAGCGCCGGCACGTCGATCCCTCGCACGGCGATGGCCGCGCGCATCCCCGCCGCGTGCTTCCACTGCGCGATGGCGACGCCGGTGAACGAGGTCACCCAGGCGCGGCGGCCGAGGTCGGGCCCCACCCCGCCGCCCTTTCCCCGGATCGCGTGGCACCCGCTGCAGCGCCGCTCGCGGAAGATCCGCTCGCCCATGGCCGCGTCTCCGGGATCGAGCAGCTCCGCCTCGCCGGTGCCGGCGAGCGAGCGGATGTAGCTCACGATGTGCACGAGCTCTCGCGCGTCGAGCGACGGCGGCGTGATGTCCCGCCGCGCCATCTCCTGCATCATCCGCGGGGCGTGGTCGAACATGAGCTTCGCCCAGACCGCCGGGTTCCGGTACCGGGCCCAGCGGCGAAGGTCGGGCGCCGTCTTGCCCTTGCGATCGTCCACGGCGTGGCACGTGCCGCACCGCTTCTCCGCGAGCAGGGCGCGCCCGGCCTCGGGATCGCCGGGCTCGTCGAGCGCCCGCACGAACGAGAGATAGGCGAAGAGGTCTCGCATGTCCCCCTCGGCGATGGGCACGTGCGGGATCTTCTCCTCCTGCATCTTTCCCCACATGCGCGGGACGTGGTTCCACATCGCCGCCGCGAGCTGGGAGTCGGTGAGGGCGCCGGCGCGGGTGCGCCCGAGGTCCGGCCCGATCTCGCCCCCGTGGCCCCAGATCGAGTGGCAGCGCGCGCAGGACTTGGCGATGAAGACGCCCGAGCCGCGGCGGACGTCTCCCCGCGGCGCCGGCGCCCCGGCCGCCTCTCCCGCCCGTGCCCCGGAGGGCGGCGCCAGCGCGAAGGCGAGCGCACACAGGATCGCGAGGGGCCGCTCCACGCACGCGGGGGTCATGGCGCCCTCCCCTCCGCCGCGCCGGGCGGGAGATACGACCTCACGCGCTCCACCACCTGCAGCACGGCGGCCTCGCGCCCCTCGCGGATCTCCCAGATGGAGACGATGGGGAAGACCTTCGTGAAGACCATGTAGAGCAGGGTGAAGGCGGCGACGCAGCCCGCGAAGATCGACCACTCCACCCACGTCGGGAAGTAGCTCGCGGCCGCGCCGGGGAGGCGCGGGCTGGAGAGGGACGGCACGACGATCGTCCACCGCTCGAGCCACATCCCGATGATGACCGTCACCGAGGCGAGGACGGTGCCCTTCACCGTCCGCGTCCTCCGGTTGCAGAGGACGACGAACGGGACGACGAGGCAGCACGCCACCATGGTCCAGAAGGCCGGGGCGAACGGTCCGGCGATCTTCGACCACCACACCGCCATGTGGACGGGCTCGCTCCCGTAGAACGTGACGAGGTATTCGCCGAACGTGAAGTAGGACCAGAGGAGCGACATGATGAGCAAGAGGACCCCGAGGTAGTTGAAGTGGATCTCCCTCAGGTAGTCGTGCAGCCCGTACACGGAGCGGATGACCGCCATCGCCAGGATGAGCGCGGCGATGCCCGAGAAGATCGCGCCGACGACGAAGTAGGGGCCGAAGATGGCCGAGTGCCACATCGGCTGGATCGTCATGGCGAACACGAACGAGACGACGGTGTGCACCGAGACGGCGATGGGGATGACCACCACGGCCATGATGGAGATGAGGACCTCGAGGATCCGATGCTGGCGCGGCGTGCCGCGCCAGCCCAGCGCGAGCAGCCGGTAGAGGCGGTGGCGGATCCCGGCCGTCCGGTCGCGCAGGATGGCGATGTCCGGGATGAGCGGCAGGAAGAGGTAGATGGTCGATCCGGTCAGGTAGGTCGAGACGCTCACGACGTCCCACAGGAGCGGCGACTGGAAGCGGCCGTGCCGGAGCACGTTCAGGAGCCGGTCGGGCCGGCCCATGTCGATGAGGATGTTCCCGATGCCGAAGAAGATGACGAGGACCGTGATCACCTCGGCCGAGCGGGTGATGGAGCGGCGCCACTCGGCGCGCGCGATGCGCAGGATGGCCGAGATGAGCGTCCCGGCGTGCGAGATGCCGATGAAGAAGACGAAGTTGGTGATGTAGATGCCCCAGTAGTTGGGCCGGTTGAGCCCGGTGACGCCGAGGCCCCACCGGAACTGCACGAGGTAGGCGTTCGCGCCCCAGAGGGCGACCGCGCCGAGCACGGCGCCGATCGCCCAGAAGCGCCAGGTGGTGTGGAGCACGGGCCGCAGCAGCGCCTCGTCCTCGGGCTCGCGGCCCTCGCCGCCGGGAGCGAGCGCGGGGGCGCGCTCGGGCTCGTCGAAGGGGGCGGGGAAGAGCTGCTCCTCGGCGCGGACGCTCATCGCTAGCCCTCCCTCAGGTAGAAGACCTTCGGCTCCGTGCCGAGGTCCTCGAGGAGCCGGAACACGCGGGTCGAGCGCGCCAGGGCGGCCACTTCGCTGCTCGGGTCGTCGAGATCGCCGAAGGCGATCGCCTGCGTCGGGCACGCCTCCGCGCACGCCGGCACGTATTCTCCCGCCTCGAGCTCGCGGCCCTCGGCGCGGGCGCGGTCGCGCGCCTTCTGCAGGCGGTGATGGCAGAACGTGCACTTCTCCACTACGCCCTTGGGCCGCACCGAGACGTCGGGGTTGAGCGCCAGCCCGAGCTCCTCGGGCCAGGCGGGCTCATACCAGTTGAAGTAGCGCAGCGTGTAGGGGCACGCGTTCGTGCAGTAGCGGCAGCCGATGCACCTCGCGTGAACCTGGATCACGATCCCGTCCTCGCCCTTCGTGGTCGCGCCCACCGGGCACACCTTGATGCAGGGCGGGTTGTCGCAGTGCATGCACGGGCGCGGGAGGAGCCGCGCCTTCACGCGCGGATATTCCCCCTCGACGTTCGGCACGAGATCCATCCAGCGGATGGACCGCCCCTGGGCGGCGCCCTCGGCCGTCGGCGGCGGCACGTTGTTCTCGGCCTGGCAGGCCGTCACGCAGCCCTGGCACGCGGTGCAGCGATCCAGGTCGATGACCATTCCCCAGCGCGGGCTCGCCTTGCGTTCGAACATGGCGCCCCTCAGGCCCTGCGTACGCGAACCCAGGTGTCGGCCCGGGCGGATCCGGCGCGGCCCGGCGCGAGCGCGGCGAGCGCGCCCGCCTGGGCCACGAGCGCGCGCCGGCACGTGCCTCCCTCGGCGCCGCCCGGACCCATCGACATCGCCGCCACCCCGGGGCGGACGCCGGGGTAGATCCGGGCTCGCGCCTCGACCGACCCCCAGGCCGACTCCACCTTCACGCGCGCGCCCTCCTCGATCCGGAGCGCGGCGGCGTCGGAGGGAGCCAGCTCCACCCACGTGCTCCAGCTCTCCCCGATCTCGCGCCCGAGCACGTCCTGCACCCAGGGAAGCGGTCCCTGGCTGTCGCCGAAGGCGGCGAGCAGCGGGTACAGGTGCAGGCGGAGCGGGTAGGACGCGGGGACGGCGGCGGCCGCCATCAGCGCGGCCTTCCCGCGCGGCGCGTGCTCCTCCAGGGCGCCCGCCAGCGGCGCGAACTCGAACCTGCGGCTCGGCGTGCGGAGCACCCGTCCTCGCTCGCCGAAGTCGTAGAGCGGATCCCACCACCCGCCGCGGGCCTTCAGCCCATCCCAGAACTCGTCGAAGCTCCCGAACGCCGAGGCGCGCCAGCCGTTCGTCTCCATGGTCACGACCCATGCCTCGGCATCGGGGACGTCGAAGAGCGCGCCGCGGCCGGAGCGATGGAGGCCGCGCACCGAGAGACGGACGACGTCGACGAAGTCGCGCCAGGGGAACCCCTCGCCGGCCGGGCCGCCCACGCCGCGCGCGAGCTGCGCCAGCACCTCGGCGGCGTGGCGCGTGTCGTGACGCGGCGCGAGCACCGGCCGGCGAAGGCCGAGCACCGGGAACCCACGAGGCGTGCAGGTGGGATCGTCCTGCCACCTCTCCAGATAGACGTGGTCCGGGAGCACGACGTCGGCGTGCCGCGCCGTCTCGTCCAGGAACGACGCGAACGACACGAGGAAGGGCACCCTGCGCAGGGCCGCCCGCACGCGCTCCCCACCCCCGAGCGCGGCGATGGGATCCGAGCCGTAGCTCATGAGGAGGTAGACCGGGTGAGCGCCGCCGCCCTCGAGCCAGGCCTGGAGCGCGGAGAGGTCGCCGCCGGCGCGGTCCGGGGCGGAGATGGCGGGGAAGGAGCGCCCGCGCGCGGCCACCTCGTCGGCGGGAGCGGCGGGGAGTGGATCGAGCGGCGGCTCGGGCGGCACGAGCACGCCTCCGCGGGCGTGGATGGCGCCCACCACCGCGTTCAGGGCGTGGATGGCGATGGCGGTCGCGGGGGACTGCGCGCCGGGACCGTTCCGCGCGTCCCCGATCGCCACGGCCGGGCGGGTGGAGGCGAAGTGGCGCGCCACCCGGATGATCGTCGCGACCGGCACCCCGGTCCGCTCCGACACCGTCTCGGGGTCGAAGTCGCGCAGCACGATGGCCCGGAGCGGCTCGAATCCGCTGCTCCACTCCTCGATGAACTCGCGGCTCTCCAGCCCCTCGCGCAGGACCATGTGCATGAGGCCGAGGGCCAGCGTCCCCTCGGTCCCGGGGACGATCGGGATCCACTCGTCCGCGCGCGCCGCGCTGGTGGAGAGCCGCGGCTCGACGTGGACCACCCTCACCCGCCCGGACCGCCGCCCTCGCCTCGCGATCCCGTAGGCGCGGGCGGCGCCCACCGGCGAGGCCGCCCCCTCGAGCCAGCCCGACCCGAAGGCGAGGATGAACGCGGCGTTCTCGACGTCGTGGACGGCGGCCGTCTCGACCCCCTGCATCGCGCGCAGGGGCGCGCTCGGGCCGAGGTCGTTCCAGGGCCGGCCGCCGAGGTGATGCGGGGAGCCGTACGAGGCGAGGAACCGCGCCGCCACCTGGCGCGACAGCCCCCGCGTGCCGTCCACCAGGGCCACCGTGTGGGAGAGGCCGCGCTCGCGCAGATCGCGGAGCCTTCCCGTCACCAGGGCGAGCGCCTCGTCCCACGTCGCCGGCCGGAGCTCGCCCGAGCCGCCCGCCCCGGACCGGACGAGCGGACCGCGCACGCGGTCGGGGTGGTAGAGCGCGTGGGCCCCCGCCAGGCCGAGCGGGCAGAGCCCTCCGCGGTTCACCGGGTGGAGCGGGTTCCCCGCGATCCCGACCAGGCGCCCCGCCACGAGCCGGGCGCGGATCCCGCAGCCGCCCGGACAGGCCCCGCACGTCGAGACGATCCACGACTCGGGGGAGCCCTTCGGCGGGGGCTCGGCGCGCTTCGCCCTCGCGGCGGCGCGCGCGCGACAGGAGAGGAGCGGGGCGCAGCCGGCGGCGGCGGCGGCGCCCGAGACCGTCTTCAGGAAATCGCGCCTGCTCGACGTCATGGCACGCTCCTCTCCTCGTCATCGGTGACAGGTCGCGCACTCCCGGCTCGCCCCGCGCTCGCGGTGGCACTCGAGGCAGTCGTTCATCCCGAGGGACCTGAGCGCCGCCGGGGGCGGGCGCGTCTGCTGGCGCATCTCGCCGTGGCATCTCTCGCAGGCGATGCGGGCCACCGCGACGTGCCGCCGGTGGGTGAAATAGACGTGGCGCGGCAGCTCGTACAGCCTGGCCCACGGGATCTCTCGCGAGGCCTGCACCGCCTCCACGACCTTCTTCTCCTCCGGGGAGGGCCCGTTCGCCTCCTGGTGACAGGTGGCGCAGGTCGAGAGCGGCGGCAGGCCCGCCACCTCCCCGCCGCTCGAGGTCTCGTGGCACAGGTCGCAGGCGAGCTCGAGCTTGCCCACGTGGAGGCGGTGGTCGTACGCGATGGGCTGCTTCACCTCCGAGCCGCACGCGAGGCAAAGGGCGGCGAGGAGCGCGGACGCTTCAGCGGTAGGTCTGGGAGACATTCCGCTGGACCTCCCTCACCCACAGAGCGGCCATCTCCTGGAAGCGCCCCGCCACGACGTGGCAGAGCTTCGCCATCACCGCGTACCCGACCGTCGGGCGCTGCTGGAAGAGCTCGGAGAGCCGCGCGCGCTCGAACCCGAGGAGCTCCACCTCCGTCGCCGCGCGGGCGCTCATGGTGAGGCGATGGGGCGGCACGAGCGCGGACCAGGCCACCGTCCGCCCCGGCTCCAGGGACTGGAACCGGATCTCCTTCGTCTCCCCCATCACCGTGAGCGGGAAGGTGAGCTCCACCCGCCCGCGGCGGATGACGTAGAGCTCGTCCGCCGCATCCCCCACCCGGAACAGAACCTCGCCGGGCGTCGCGGTGCGCCGCCGCCCCAGCGCGGCGACGGCACGGCAGTCCACCTCCGAGAGGCCCGCGAAGAGCTGGGCCTCCTCCAGCCGCTCGAGCGCTGCCATGGCTTTCTCCGCGGTTCAGGCGTCGAAGATCTGCTTGTACCGCTCCGGGGCGCACATGGCGTACGAGATGTCCCGGAGCTCCTCGTCGATGCGGTGCTCGAGCTCGTGCACGACCTCGTCGCTCGTGGCGCGCGGCGCGGGAGAGAAGCCCGGCGACAGGAGGCCGGGCTGCGCCCCCTCCCCGAGGCGTGCGCGCTCGCGCTCCGCGTCCTGCTCGCGCTGCTGAATTGCGAAGTACTCCGCGGCGATGAACGCAATCACGAACGCGGCCGTGATCAAGCAGGTCACCCACATGACGCCTCCCCGTGCGTGCCTTCACCCTGGATCGCCTCCGAGATCCGTGCCGCGGCCGCGGAATCGCGTAACCTCGCGGAGCTGCGGCGAGAAGGGCGCGCGTGCGGCCAGCCCACGAATGGGGGTTCACTGCCAATTCGGCTTGTGCCGGGTCAATGCGCGCGCGCAATCCGAAGCAATACGCGCATCGCCGCGCCTGCCAGGTTGGCAGGGAAATCGGGCGGCGTCAGCCGCCGCCCTCGCCGCCGCCGTCGTTCTCGTCGAGGCGGTGCTCGTGGATCTTGCGGTAGAGGTTCCGCTCGCTGATGCCGAGGAGCTGGGCCGCGCGCGAGCGGTGACCCCCGACCTCCGCGAGGACGCGCGCGATGTGCCGGCGCTCCATCTCCGAGAGCGTGAGCGCTTGCCGGTCGTGGCCGAGCTGCGTACCGGCCTCGCGCACCTCCGGCGGCAGGTCGGCGGGCGCGATCGCCTCCGCGTCCGCGAGGACGAGGGCGCGCTCCACCACGTGCCGGAGCTGCCGGACGTTGCCGGGCCAGTCGTAGGCGGAGAGGATGCGCGCCGCCGCGGGCGAGACGTGCTTCCTCGTGCCGTAGCGGGCGTTGTGCAGCGCCACGAAGTGCTCCACCAGGGTGGGGATCTCCGCGCGACGCTGGCGGAGCGGCGCGAGCTCGACCTTGATGGCGTTCAGGCGGAAGTAGAGGTCGCGGCGGAACTTGCCCTCGTCGGCGAGCCGCTCCAGGGCCCGGTTCGTGGCCGCGACGAGGCGCACGTCCACGCGGACCTCCTGCGTCCCGCCCACGTGCCGGAAGGACGAGGTCTCGAGGACGCGCAGCAGGGCGGCCTGCACGGCCGGGCTCACCTCGCCGATCTCGTCGAGGAACACCGTGCCGCCGTTCGCGGCCTCGAAGAGCCCGTGCTTGCGCTTGGTCGCGCCGGTGAAGGCGCCCTGCTCGTGCCCGAACAGCTCGGACTGGAGCAGGTTCTCGTGCAGCGCGGCGCAGTCCACCACCACGAACGGCTCCTCGCAGCGGGGGCTCAGCCGATGGATGGATCTCGCCACGAGCTCCTTGCCCGTTCCGGTCTCGCCGCGGATGAGCACGGTGGAGTCGGTGGCGGCCACCTTGGCCACGAGGCGGCGCAGCTCGTCGTAGCCGGGGCCCGCGCCGACGATCTCCGGACCGAGCGTGCCGAGCGACAGCCCCTCCTTGAGCCGGACGTTCTCCTGCGAGAGCTTGCGCCGCTCCCACGCCCGCTCGAGCGTGAGCTCCAGCTCCTGGAGGTGGCAGGGCTTGCGCAGATAGTCGAAGGCGCCGAGCTTCATGGCGGCGAGCGCCGTGTCGACGCTGCCGTGCGCGGTGAGCACGATGACCTCGACCTCGGGCCGCTCCGAGCGGAGCCGTCGCAGGACCTCGATGCCGGGCTCGTCGGGGAGCATGAGGTCGAGGAGCACGACGTCGGGCTCCTCCTGCTTCACCCGGGCGACGCCCGCGGACGCGTTCGGCGCCTGCGCCACCTCGTGGCCGGATCGGGAGAGCTCCCGGCCGAGGAGCTCTCGAAGCGGCTCGTCGTCATCCACGATCAGAACGCGCAAGGACACCGCCTCCGCCCCGCCGCTCCACGGTACGCGGGCGGGCGGACCCGTTCCACCCCGCGGATTCGACACGCGAGCCCGCCGCTCCGGGACAGGTCCCTTTGGGGCGTGCTCGGACCGGCCGTCCGCTCGCTAGATCCCGGCACCCGCCGCTCCCGTGGTGTCGTCGACCGCCCGCCTCAGCCGGACGGTGAACACGGCCCCCTTGCCGGGCTCGCTCTCGACGGAGATCGTGCCCTCGCACCTGCGCAGGAGCGCCTCGCTCAGGAACAGCCCGAGGCCGGTGCCCTCGCCGTTGGGCCTGTGGCGCCGGAACGCCCGGAAGAGCGAGCGCCGCACCGCCTCGGGGATGCCCGGCCCCGTGTCGGCGAACGTGACGGCGACGGCGTCGCCCACCTCGCGCGCCGCCACGGTGAGGACGCCGCCGCTCGGCATGGCTTGGAGCGCGTTCACGACGAGGTTCAGGAAGACCTGCTCGAGGAGGAGCTCCTCGGCGACGACCGTGGCCCGGCTCGAGAGCGCCGCGCGCACCTCCACGTTCTGGGCGCGCGCCTGGTGTCCCACGAGCGCGAGCACCTCGCGCGCCGCCGCGGCCGCGTCCACCGCGGAGAGCTGCCGCGCCGGGATGCGCGCGAAGCCGAGGAGCCGCTCGGTGACGTCCCGGCAGCGGAAGACCTGCTTGCGGACGATCTCGAGGTACTCCTTCACCTCGGCGGGATCGTTCCCCCCCGGCTGATCCATGCGGCGCAGGATCCCCTCCACGGCGGTGGCGATGGAGGCGAGGGGGTTGCCGACCTCGTGGGCCACCCCGGAGGCGAGCATGCCGATGGCCGCGAGCCGCTCCGACTGCTCCAGGCCGGCCTCGAGCTCCATGCGGTGGGTGATGTCGCGCCAGACCTCGATGACGGCGGTGACCCGGCCGTTCGCGTCGCGCAGGGGCTGCGCGTAGATCTCCTCGACGCGCTCGCCCTCCTCGCCCTGGACCCTCACGATCTCCTTCTCGAGCCGCTCGCTGGCCAGGGCGCGCTGCGCCACCGACGCGGCGCCGTCGGCCCCCTCGAAGCCCGCCGCCCGCGCGATGACGGCGTGGGTCGTGCCCGCCACGGCCCGCACCGTCTCCGGCAGGCGCGCCTCGAAGGCGCGGTTGGCCGCGACGAGCTTCAGGCCCACGTCGAGCAGCACCACGCCGTCGGAGATGCCGTTCACGAGCTCCGAGAGCTGCTGGCGCTCGGCGCCGACGCGGGCGAGCGCCGAGGCGAGGGCCGCGGCCATGGCGTTGAAGTCGCGCGCCAGGTCGCCCAGCTCGTCGGCGGTGCTGTCCGGCGCGCGCGCCTCGAGGTTCCCGCGGCCGAGCTCGCGCGCGGCTTCCCGGATGCGGCGCAGCCGCACCAGCACGAGCCACTCCACGGCGGGACCGAGGGTGAGGAGGAGCGCCAGCACGGCCGCGGCGCTCCCGGCGACCACCTGGGCGCGGCTCGAGAGGATGGCCTTCTGCAGGGGGCCGAGGGAGCGGTCGATGATGAGCATGCCGTTGATGCGCGCCTCGTCGCCGTGGCAGCGGTAGCACGCCGGCCGGTTGAGGAGCGGCGTCGTGGTGCGGAGCACCTCGCCGGAGGGCCGCAGCAGCGTGACCGAGCGCAGGCGCTCCCCCGCCGCCTTGTCGTGGCAGATGCGGCACTCCGCGGAGGACTTGTCGCCCTGCAGATCCATGGCGCGCGGATCGCTCGAGATGCGCACCCGGCCCTGCGCGTTCACGACGCCCACCCAGACGATGTTGGGCTCGTGGCCCAGGTCCTCCACGATCCGGCGCAGCGGCTTGAGATCGCCCGCCGTCATCTGCTCCTCGAGCACGACGCGCAGCACGTCGCTCTGGTGCGAGCTCGACTCGGCCAGGAGGTCGAGGAGCTGCCCGCGGAAGACGCGCAGGGTGAGGTAGGCGGTGGACGCGAGCACGGCGAGGGTCGCCGTCGCCGCGAAGAAGCCGAGCTTGGCTCGCAGGCGGACGCGGGTGGTGAAGCGCCTCGGACCGGGTCGCATCGCGGCTCATGTTCCGCGAAAACGCCCGGTGAAGGCCAGCCCCCGGGCGCGGAATGCGACGCGGCGCGGCTGCGGCCGGCCGGGACCGGCGAGGCGCGCGCGGCGGCGAGATCTCCAGGCCGACCCGACCTCGGCCCCGACCCCGACCCCGACCTCGACCCCGACCTCGACCCCGACCCCGACCTCGACCTCGACCTCGACCCCGACCCCGCCCGCCGCCGATTATCCTGATGAGGTATCTAGCCATGCTTGCAGACTAACTTCGCAACGAGGTCCGGCAATAAATCAGGTTAAGAAGGGCGAACTTCAATTCATCGACTGAATGTCCGCTTGCAACCATTAGTCGGCTAGTTCGGGTGCTTGCTCATTGCA
>DATDDC010000746.1:0-2218 GCA_036523995.1 Anaeromyxobacter sp. | reverse complement strand
GCGCCCGCGCCCGCGGCGCCGAAGCCGCCTCGGGCTCCAGCCGCCAAGCCCGCCCGGCGGGAGGCGCAGCCCGAGGAGAGCGAGCCGAAGGTCCTCGTCGGCTTCGACAAGAAGAGCGGCAAGAGGTTCTCGGGCGACTTCGAGGACGAGGGGGTCGGCGACGCGCTCCGCAAGATCGCCGACGCGGCGGACTGGTCCATCGTCCTGCCCTCGGGCCACCACGCCACGATCTCCGCCCATTTCAAGGGCGTTCCGGTGGAGGACGCCCTCCGCGCCGTGCTCTCGCAGGCGGGGCTCACCGCCGTGCGCGAGGGCAACGTCGTCACGGTGCGCGAGCCGTCGTTCCTGCCCGGCTTCCCGCGCAACCTCGGCAAGGAGATCGGCCGCGCCACCGACGAGGCCATGCGCCACGCGGACAAGGCGATGCGCCAGGCCGATCGCGAGATGCGCCGCATGGAGCGCGAGATGCGCCGGAGCGGCCGGGGCGACAAGGTGGTCCACGGCGACGTGGTGGTCCACCCCGACCAGGTGGCCCGCGACATCGTGGCCCTCCGCGGGTCGATCAAGATCGAGCCGGGGGCCCAGGTGCGCGACGCCGTGGCCGTGCTGGGCAGCGTCATCCTCGAGCCCGGCGCGCACGCGCGCGAGGCCGTGGCGGTCGGCGGCGACGTGAGGCTCGGCGCCGGCGCCGAGGTGGAGAAGGACGTGGTCTCGGTGGGCGGGAGCATCTCGCGCGACCAGGGCGCGGAGATCGGCGGCGAGGAGGTGAGCGTCGGCGTGCCCGCGCTCTCGAGCCTCGCCACCCTCCTCGGCTCCCGCATGCTCTTCGGCCAGCAGCAGTCCCGCGTCTTCTCGGTCGCCCAGGTGCTCGCGAAGTTCATCGTCTACTTCGCCCTCGGGCTCCTCATCCTGGCCCTCTTCCCGCGCCGCATGGAGGTCGTGGCGACGGCCTTCACGACGCACCCCTGGAAGGCGATCTTCACCGGGCTCCTCGGCCTCCTCGCCCTCCCCATCCTGATGGTGCTCCTCGTCGCCACGCTCATCGGCATCCCGCTCGTGCCGGTGGCGGTGATCCTCGTGGTCGCGGCCGGGGTCCTCGGCTTCGCTGCGCTGGCGTTCTACGTGGGACGGTCCCTGCCCCTCCGCATCGAGCGCGGCACGAGCGTGCTCCAGCTCGCCATCGGAACGGCCATCGTCGTGCTCGTCACGTCGATCCCGATCATCGGCTGGATGGCCTGGATCGCGGCGGTGCTCCTCACCTTCGGGGCGGTGCTGCGCTCGCGCTTCGGCAACCAGCCAGGCGCGCCCCTCCCCACCACCATCCCGCCCGCGGCGCCCCCGCCGCCCCCGGCGGCCCCCGCCTAGATCAGCACCAGCCCCTCCTCGGTCCACTGCGCGTGGCCCGAGAGGATGGCGTCCAGGTTCTCGGCCCGCTCCTCGGAGAGCTCGGCCACGAGCTCGAGGATCTGCGGATAGGTGCTGACGAGGTCGTCGAAGTCCTTGCGCGGCAGGCGGAGGAGCGTGCCGGCGCGGCGGACCACCACGCTCGCGGAGGCCGGCGCCTTGCGCAGGCAGCTCATCTCGCCGAACAGGTCTCCTTCTCGGAGCTGGCTGACGAGGACCTCGGCCGCGTCGCGCCGCTTCACCACGTTTACCGCGCCGTCCAGGACCACGTAGAGCCCGTCGGAGGGCTCCCCCTCGTGGATGACGATCTCGCCGTCCGCGACCTCGCGGGAGCGGAACCGCTCCATGATGAGCTTGCGGTCGGCCTTGGGGAACGGCCGGAAGATGGGGCTCGTCGCCATGGCGTTGGCGAGGAGCCGCTGCCGGTAGAAGCGCCGCAGCGAGGTCGCGAGCTGCGGGTGCTTGCCGGCGATGCCGAGCAGCGCGTCGGGGCGGAACTCGAGGAGCTCGCAGGGCTCCTCCGAGATGACGGTGGCCGCCCGCGGCGCTCCGGAGAGGAGCGCCATCTCCCCGAAGAAGTCCCCTTCCCCGAGCCGCGCCAGCACCACCGCCTCGCCGCGGTCGTCCCGCTTCGACACCGCGAGCTTGCCCGTGGCGACGACGTAGAAGCTCGTCCCCGACTCGCCTTCGCGGAGGACGACGTCGCCCTCGTTCACGCGGCGGAGGGCCATGGCGCTCGTGAGCGCCACGAAGGCGTCCCGCGACAGGTCCGAGAAGATGGGGAAGCGCGGCAGGTCCTCGCGCGGCGCGGCCG
>DATDDC010000745.1:0-3872 GCA_036523995.1 Anaeromyxobacter sp. | reverse complement strand
CGGGCGGCGATGCGGTCCTGCAGGCGCTCCTCCGGGGCGCGGCGCCGGAGGCCGACCGCGAGCGCGTGGCCGAGGCCATCCGGCGCTGCGCCTTCGAGGCCGCGGGCGGGCGCTGATTCCGCTTCCCACTTGAGGTGACGCTCGAGATGGGGGGTGTGGGGGGAGAGTTCTCCCCCCACTAGAGGCGCCGCAAGGCGCCGGACATGCCCCCCAGCAAGAGGACCAGGCGGCGCGCCCGGGGCCCCGCCCGGCGGGCATCCGTCACTTCGACGGCACGCCGCGCAGCCGATCGATCGCGGCCCGCGGGTTCCGGATGCCGTTCTTCACGAGCCACCAGGTGACCTTCAAGCCGCCGAGCGCGAGGACGCCGAGGTAGCCGTGGCCGAGGAGCCGGGAGGTGGGCGCGTCGATGCGGATCCTCACCTTGAGCGCCGGATCGCGCTCCAGGACGAGCTTGAAGAACGCGATGCCGAACTCGCCCACGTCGTCGCTCCGGAGCGCGGTGATGCGCTCCACGGCTCCGGCGGGGAGCGTCAGCGTGAAGTCCGGATCGGCGTGGGCGCCGTCGCGCACCTCGGGGCCGCCGGACTCCGTCGTGAAATGGGCGTCGTCCCCGTCGAGCGCGAGGTTCACCCGCGCCCCGCGCGAGAGCGGCCGGGCCGCCTTGCCCGCAGCGGCGGCGCTCTCGAAGAACGTCTTCAGGGCCTCGTAGCTCGCGCCGGACATGGTCCCTCAATCTAGCGCGCCATCGCGCGCTTGACCGTCCTACCGCTCCGGGACACAGTCCCTCGCATGACGAACCGCCTCCTCCTCACGCTCGCCGTCCCGCTCGCGCTCCTCCTCTCCGCCGCCTGCAGCCCGGCCCGGATTCCCGGGACGGAGATCGCCGACACGCGGGAGAACCGAGCCGTGTACGACGTGATCGGGGAGTACGTGAAGGCCATGAACAAGCGCGATGCGGACGCGGTCCTGGCGCTCGTGGCGCCCGACTACTTCGACGACGCCGGCACGCCGGATCCCGGCGACGACCTCGACCGCGAGCGCCTGGAGAAGGTGATCAAGCAGGACCTCGGCCGCGTCGAGACGGAGAAGCTGGGCGTGTCGCTCCGCAAGATCGAGGTCCAGGACGGCGCGGCGTTCGCGGAGATCTTCTACGACAACTACTACCGCGTGCAGACGCCGGCGGGAGCGATCCCGCGCAGGGACTCGGACGTGCATCGGATCCGGCTCAAGAAGATCGACGGAAAGTGGAAGATCGCCGCTGGGCTGTGACGGGTGGCTGCACCCCGCGCGCCGGGCGCGGCGCGGGCGCTGCAACCCGCGCCTAGCACCCGAGCAGCTCCCGGAAGCGCGCCTCTCCCATCTCCCGCAGCGCCACGAGCCGATCCCGGTAGGGTTGCCAGCCCTTCCTGGGCATGCGATCGCGCCCGAGGTCCGGAGCGCGCAGGGCGACGAGGCGCGAGGCCGCGAAGCGCAGGGCGGCATGGCGGGCGAAGGGCAGGAGCGCCTCCGCGGTCTCCGCCTCCACGCGGCGGCCGGCGCGGTATCCCGCGGCGAGCGCCTGCGCCCGGCCGGGCGAGAAGCCGTCCTCCCAGCACCACGCCGAGAGGGCCACGCCGAGGTCGTACGCGAACGCGTCGACGCAGCTCATCTCCCAGTCGAGCACCGCGCTCACGCGCCCGCCCAGCCAGAGGACGTTGTCGACGAACAGATCGCCGTGCACGAGCCCCCTGGGCGCGCCGGGGAGCCTCGCCGCCCGATCGAGCTCGTCCTCGAGGAGCGGGAGCGCGGCGCGGACGTCCTCGTCGAGCGGGTCCTCGCGCAGCGTCGCGATCCAGCCGGCCACGCGGGAGGGGCCGAACGGGTTCGCGCGGTCCGCGGCGAAGCCGGCGGCGAGGTCGTGGAGGCGCGCCAGCTCCTCGCCGATGCGCAGGCAGTGCTCGGCGGTGACCTCGCCAGGGCGCAGCTCCTCTCCCGGCGCGTAGGCGAAGAGGAGCGCGTTCCGGCCCCGCACGCGGGCGGCGGGCGCGCCGAGCGAGGTGCGGAGAAGGCGGGGCGCGGGGAAGCGCGCCTCGGCGAGGAACGAGTGCACCTCGGCCTCGAAGGCCACGTCCTCGTCGCTCGAGGCCTCGGCGAGCCTGAGGAAGAGCCGCCGCCCGCCGGACCAGACGTGATGGTTCGTGTTCACGTAGCCCTTCGGCTCCGGGACGACGCGCTCCGGCGGAGGGAGGCCATACTCCGCCAGCGCGAGCGCGATCTCCTCCCCGGTGAGCTCGGTGTAGATGGCCATGGCGCTCAGGGGTCCGGCGGCCCGGCGATCGCATCGGCGAGCCCGATGCCGCGCCACTCCGCCTCCACGACGCGCCAGCCCTCCTTCTCGCGCTCGAGCCTGCAGCGGAAGCGGTGCGCGCTGGCCTCGCCGGGGAGGAGCGACTCGATGGCCTTCCCCTTGCCGCTCCCGCGCGCCAGGACCGCGTCCACGTTCGCCCGGGCGCGGTCCCCGTCCACCGCGATGCGAGCCTGGGCGATGGTCACGGACACCCATTCGCCGCGCAGGACCTCGAACGCCACGAGCCGCTTCACGCCGTCGCGGTCGAGATCGTGGCCCCGGAAGCGCGCCGACACGCCCTCGACGGCGTCCCCGGGCCGCTTCCGCTCCGCGGCCTTCGCGGCCTCCTCGAAGAGCGAGCGGATGGCCTCCTCGTCCGTGGGCGCCTCCCGGCCCAGGCGGAGCGCGACGGCGACGCCGAGCGCGGCGGCGCCCGCTGCGAGGACGAGGAGGATGGCGCGGCGGGACGGCATGAGGGTTCCGGGCGACAGGGGGCGGGCCCTCGCTCCTTCCTTGGGCGGGCGCGGCGCCGGGGACGCAAGTAGACTCCAGAGCCGTGAGCCGGGACAAGAAGGACCACATCGCGCTCTCGGACGCGCACAACTCGCGCGGCATCGAGCTCGCGGACCGCGGCTGGCTCGACGAGGCCATCAGGGAGTTCCTGAAGGCCATCGAGCTCGATCCCGGCTCCGCCCACGCGCACGACAACCTCGCCACCGTCTACTCGGAGAAGAAGCTCTTCCGCGAGGCGCTCTCCGAGTACCTCACCGCCATCCGGCTCGAGCCCGACAGCGCCACCGCCCACTACAACCTGGCCTGCTTCCTCGCCACGCACGCCCTCGACATGGCCGTGGCCGAGTACGAGGAGGCCATCCGGCAGGACCCCGACTACCCGGACGCGCACCTGAACCTCGGCCTCACCTACGCCGACCAGGGCAAGCCGGACCTCGCCGTGAAGGAGCTCGACCGCGCCATCGCGCTCGCCCCGACGGACCCCTTCGCCCGGCACGAGCTCGCCACCCTCCAGATGGACGAGGGCGACTACCGCGCGGCCATCTCGCAGCTCAAGGAGGTCGTGCGCCTCGAGGAGGGGAACTTCGAGGCCTGGCTCGACCTCGGCATCTGCTACGCGCAGAAGGGCTTCTACGCCGAGGCGGAGCGCGCCTACGCACGGGCCCGGGAGCTGCAGCCGGACGACCTCCTCCTCAACTACAACGTCGCGGCGCTGTTCGCGCTCTGGGGAAAGCCCCGCGAGTCCCTCGACGCGCTCAAGAAGGCGCTGGCGGCGGACGCGGCCAAGGTGCGCGGCTGGCTCCAGAACGATCCCATGTTCGACGCGCTCGAGGGGACGCCGGAGTTCGACGAGCTGGCGAGGGGGTGAGGAAGGCGGGAAGGGCGAGGGGGCGAGGGCGACCTCGAACGCGACCTCGACCTCGACTCCGACCTCGACTCCGACCTCGACTCCGACCGCGACCTCGACCGCGACCTCGACCGCGACCGCGACCCCGACCGCGACCGCGAACGCGACCTCGACCTCGACCGC
>DATDDC010000744.1:0-3056 GCA_036523995.1 Anaeromyxobacter sp. | reverse complement strand
CATCGGCGCCAGTGGCCGCGGTTGATGGTGCGCAAGCCCTGCTGGAGCGAGACGCCGCTCTCGCCCGGATCGATCAGCGCCTGCATGAGGCGATCGCGGGCGGTGGTTCGCTGCTGCTGCTCGAGGGCCCGGCGGGCATTGGCAAGACGCGCCTGGTCCTGGCGGCAGGACGGCGCGGTCGCGAGCTCGGCCTCACAACGCTTAGCGCGCGTGGCTCGGAGCTCGAGCGAGACTTCGCGTACGGCCTGGTCCGCCAGCTGTTCGAGGCCCCGCTGGTCGCGGCGTCGCCGCCGGAGCAGGCAGAGCTCCTCGCCGGCGCGGCCGGGCGCGCGGCGGCGCTGTTCGGCGTCGCGGCGCCGCAGGATGACGTGGCCGACGCGCTGCTCGACCCCTCCTTCGCGATCCTGCACGGGCTCTACTGGTTGTGCGCGAACCTTGGCCGGCGCTCCCCGCTGCTGCTCTGCGTGGACGACGCCCACTGGGCCGACCAGGCCTCGCTGCGCTTCCTCCACTACCTCGGCCGAAGGCTTGAGGAACTGCCGATCGCGCTCGTCGCTGCGGCGCGGCCGGCCGAATCGGCTGAGGGGTCGCCGCTGCTTGCGGCGCTCGCCGCCGACCCGTCGGTCGAGGTCCTTGCGCTCGCACCGTTGAGCGAGCAGGCCGTGGCCGAGCTCGTGCGGCTGGGGCTCGGGGCCGAAGTTGACTCGGCGTTCGCGAGGGCGTGCCATGAGGCGACCGGCGGCGTTCCGTTCCTCGTCCAGGAGCTCGTCCGCGCGATCGCTGAGGAGGGCATCGAGCCGACGGCGGCAGCCTGTTCCCGCGTGGCGGCGCTCACCCCGCGCGCGGTCTCGCATTCGGTCGTGCTACGGCTGCGGCGGATCTCCCCCGCCGCCCGCGAGCTGGCACGCGCGGCCGCCGTACTGGGCGAGGCCGACCTTCGGCTCGCAGCCGGCCTCGCCGCCACGGACCCCGGCGCCGATGCCGAGGCCGCCGACGAGCTGGCCGCCGCCGGGATCCTCGAGGAGGGTCGACCGTTGCGCTTCGTCCACCCGATCGTACGGGCGGCGGTCGAGGCAGATCTCTCGCCTGGCGAGCGGGCCGGCCTGCACGCGGCGGCGGCGCGCCGTCTCGCCGACGACGGCGCGTCTGCGCACCGCATCGCAGCCCACCTTCTGGCGACCGACCCGACCGGGGACGCTTGGGTCGTCGACTCCCTCTGGGCGGCCGCAAGGACCGCGATCGCCAACGGCGCTCCAGACTCGGCCGCCGCCTATCTGCGGCGGGCGCTTGCCGAGCCGCCCGCCGAGCGGCTGCGCCCCGACCTCCTCCTCGAGCTCGGCTTCGCCGAGTCGTACGCGGGAGACCCGCAGGCGGCGGCTCGTCTCGAGGCAGCACTCGATACCGCAACAGAAACGACCGCTCAGGTCTCGATCACCCTCGCGCTGGGACGCATGCTCCAGATCGATGGCCGCAACCGCGAGGCGCTAGAGGTGTTCGACCGGACACGCGCCCGCCTCGGCAGCGCCGACCGACGCGCGGCGCTGACGCTCGAGGGCGCCGCCCTCGGCGCGGCCCAGTTCGACGCAGAGACCGCGGACGATGCCGCCAAGCGGATCGCCCGCCTGCGCCGGCTGGCCGAGGAAGAGCCCGACATTCCATCGAGTGTTTTCGGCATGCTGGCGGTCGCGGCTGGGCTCGCGAACGAGCCTGCGGAGATAGCCGCGCGCCTTGCCCTCCGCGCGCTTGACCAAGCGCCCAAGCTGCTGCCGGAGGCGGTCGACCGACCCCCGTTCTTCTACCACGCCTGCACCGCGCTCACCTTCGCGGCACGCTACCAGGAGGCGCTGCCGCGGTTCGACGAAGCCCTGACCGACGCCCGCCGGCTCGGCTCGCTCCCCCACGTGCTCGGGCTCTCGTGCTACCGTGCCCTTCTTCATCTCCACCTCGGCAACCTCGCCGACGCCGAGGCGGACGCACGCGTCGCGCTCGAGACCGGCCCCCGCCCACCCGGCATCCACGCCGCCCTCGCCCTCGCTGTGCTGCTCCAGACGCTCGCCGAGCGCGGGGAGGTCGAGGCCGCCGAGGCGGCCGATGAGCGCTACCGCCTCGCCGAGCAGTTCCCGACGATGATCCACGGAGGATGGCTGCTCGCTGGCCGGGGCCGGCTTCGCCTGGCCGAGTTCCGCCCGGCCGCGGCCCTCGGCGACCTCCTCGCCGCCGGCGACCTGTTCGCTCGCCTACGCAGCCCCACCCCGTCGATCGCGGCGTGGCGCTCCGACGCCGCTCTCGCGCAACTCGCGCTCGGCGCACGAGCCGAAGCCAGAGCGCTCGCGGACGAGGAGGTCGCGCTCGCCCACGCCTTCAACGCCCCACGCACGCTCGGGATCGCCCTGCGCGCGGCCGGCCTCGTGGAGGGCGGCAGGCGCGGCATCGAGCGGCTGCGCCAGGCGGTACGCGTGCTCGAGGGCTCCGGCGCGCGACTGGAGCACGCCCGCGCCATGGCCGACCTGGGCGCGGCCCTCCGGCGCGCGGGACAGCGGACGGAGAGCCGCGAGATCCTCCGGCCCGCGCTCGACCTCGCGCACCGCTGCGGGGCGCTTGCGCTGACAGAGCGAACCCGCACCGAACTCGTCGCCGCCGGCGGGCGACCTCGACGGCTTGTCCTCAGCGGGCTCGACTCGCTGACCCCGAGCGAGCGTCGCGTCGCCCAACTGGCCGCCGCCGGTTTGTCCAACCGCGACATCGCCCAACATTTGTTCATCACCGCTCGAACCGTCGAAGGCCACCTCACCCACGCCTACCAGAAGCTCGCTGTCACCTCCCGCGAGCGACTCCCCGCCGCCCTCGCAATCCCCGGCGGCGAGGTGACCGCCCCCGCTTCGACACTCAGCTGAGCGTCATCAACCCATCTCATACCGCCGGACCGAGCGGGCGCACGCTCTCCTGCTCCGCTTCGCCAGGCAAAGGCGGGACTGCCGGCCGATGACGACCTCGCACCCACCTCGGCGAGCGCAGCACCGCGACGCTTCGAAGGCGCTGGCACCCCGCTCAACCCT
>DATDDC010000743.1:0-2033 GCA_036523995.1 Anaeromyxobacter sp. | reverse complement strand
CCACTTGAGGTGACGCTCGAGATGGGGGGTGTGGGGGGAGAGTTCTCCCCCCACTAGAGGCGCCGCAAGGCGCCGGACATCACGCTCACAGCGGCGGCGGGGACGTTGGGCATCACGGGAACCGGGTGCCGCTGTGACGGGGCGGCGCGCCCCGGCACGCGCGGCTTCGCGCCCTCAGGCCACGCGCGAGGCGAGCATCCCGCAGGCGGCGTTCTCGTCCTGGCCGCCCGAGTAGCGGCGGACGACGGGCTGGCCGGGCAGCTCGCGCGCGAGCGCGTCGCGGAAGGACTTCCACTCGGCCTCGTCCGGCGGCCGGTAGCGGCCGGTGGCGTCGTTCACGGCGATGGGGTTGAGGCGCACGGGGAGGCCGCGGAGGAGCGCGCCCAGCGCCGCGGCGTCCTCCTCGCCCACGTTCACGCCCGCCATCATCACGTACTCGAGCGTGACGCGGCCCCGGCGCGCCGCGTGCTCCCGCACGGCGTCGACGAGCTCGTCGAGCGGGAAGCCCCGCTCGATGGGCATGAGGGCCCGGCGCTTCTCCGGGATGGCGGCGTTGAGCGAGACGCACAGCCGGAACTTGTGCCCCTCGGCGGTGTAGCGGCGGATCATGGGCACGACGCCGGCGGTCGAGATGGAGATGCGCCGCGCATCGATGCGCGCGCCCGCCGGATCGCAGAGGGCGTAGGCGGCGTCGAGCACCGCGTCGTAGTTGTGGAAGGGCTCGCCCTGGCCCATGAACACGGCGCCGCTCACGGGCCGCTGCGAGTCGGCGCGGACCTTCTGGAGCTGGCGGACGATCTCCCACGAGCGGAGCGATCGCACGAGCCCGAGCGCCCCCGTGGCGCAGAAGGAGCATGCGAGCGCGCAGCCCGCCTGCGACGAGAGGCACACGACGTGGTGCGTGTCGTAGAGCGGGATCCGGACCGCCTCGACGCGGACGCCGTCCGGGAGCTCGTAGAGGTAGCGGCGGAAGCCGTCCCGAGCGTCGACGCGCGCCACCTCGCGCAGGTCGCCCGGCGTGGAGAGGCCCTCGACGCGGTCGAGCACCTCGCGGCGCACGTTGCGCGCCTCGCGGAGCGGCCGGTCGCGGCCGATCACGGCGCCCACGATGCGGCGCGCGTCGTCGAGCGAGATCCCGGCCCGGCGTGCGAGCGTGCGGCTGTCCTGTCCCGCGAGGTGGAGCACGGGGGTCGATATAGCGTAAGTTCGGGGCCATGAGAGCCCTCCCCCTCGCGGTGCTGCTCGCCGGACTCTCGGCCTGCATCGTCGTCCCCGCCCGCCGCTACCCGCCGCCCCCTCCGCCTCCGCCCGAGGCCGCTCCGGCGCCGGCTCCCGCGCCGGCGTACGCCCCGGCCTACATCACCGAGCCGCAGGCGGTGGACATCGCCTTCCGGCTCGCGCGCGAGCGCGGCCTCCGCGTCGAACGGGTGCACCACGCCCACCTCGACGGGCGCGGCCGCTGGCACGTGGAGCTCCGGGGCCACGGGGACCGCGCGCGCATCCTCCTCGACGCGCGCGACGGCCGGCTGCTCCGCGCCGCGTTCAAGGACGACGAGCGCTGGGACGACTAGTGCCCCGACCCAGGCATGATGCCTACTGCGAGCGCCGATCCTCTCGCTGCGGCGGGCGGCCTCGTCGGTGCGCTGCTCGACGTAGCGCTGCTACGCCTGCGCTGCTCCCTCCTCGGGCGCCCGCCTCGCTTCGGTCTCGGCGCTCTCGTCACGTCACCATGCCTGGGTCGGGGCACTAGCCCGGGCGAGCCTCGCCGGGCAGGTCGCGCGGCGGCGAAAGGAACCGGACGACGTCGCGCCTCAGGGCGGAGCACGCGAAGAGGAGCGTGAGGTGCCCGCGGGGGTAGATCCTCGCCGGCGTGCTCCAGGCCCGCGCCAGCGCGAGCGCGCCCCCGGGCAGCGCGATCGCGTCGTGGCGGCCGACGCCGACGAACAGCTCCGCGGCGGGGCGGGCGAGCCGCGACGGGTCGAACGCGCCGAGCGGCTCCCGGAGCTGGTCGTAGGGCGGGAGCGGCGCGCCGG
>DATDDC010000742.1:0-1792 GCA_036523995.1 Anaeromyxobacter sp. | reverse complement strand
CGCCTCCGTGGCGCGCGCGGAGCGAGCGCCGCGGGGGGCCGCCGCACGGGCGGCTCGGCCTGCGCGCAGGCATCGTGCACGCAGGGCGTCGAGAGCGGGCCGTTCCGCTTCCAGGCCCCGCGCGCGACCTCCGGGCAGGCTCGAGGAGTGGCGCGGCGGGATACGCTCAGCGGTCCGCGCTCACGACCGTCACCCACACGCTCCGGCCGGTCGTCACGAGCTTCGCCTCCACCGCCTTCACCGTCCGCTCGCCGTCCGCCTTGCGGAAGAGGCGCGGCCGCGCCTGCTTGTCCTTCGGGTCGAGGTCCTGGACGACGAGCTGCTCCTCCACGCGGAGCCCCTGCGGGCCGAACACGAGCGACGCCGCGAGCGTGTTGCGCCGCGTCCAGCCGGTGTCGAGCGTCGCGCTCTCCCTCCGGTCGAGGTCGAACCAGGCCGGCGAGGCGCAGGCCCCCGCCTCGGAGAAGAGCGGCTCCGGAGAGAACCGGTCGCCCCGCAGCGGCATGACGCGCGCCGAGCGGACGCAGGTGGCGGGGTCCTTGCTCGCGCAGAGCTGGCCCTCCGCCACGAGCACGGTGAGGTCGCCGAGCTTCTCCAGGCGCAGCGTGGTGTGCTCCGGATAGGCGCGCAGCGCGCCCAGGGCGTGAACGAGGAGCCGGTCCTCCTTCTGCTCCACGACGGCGACGGGGCCGAGGGCGTCGCCGGACGCGAACCGGTTCGTGATCACCCAGGCGATGCCGAACCCCTCGCCGATGCGGGAGACGATGACGTCCGCCTCGCCCAGCGGCCGCGGCGGGAGGACCGTCGTGGCGAGCGCGTTGTCGAAGCAGGCGAAGGCGGGGGCCTCCCAGCGCACCTGCGAGGTCGTGCAGTCGAGGGCCGGGCTCGTCACCTTGCGCGACTCCGGATCGTAGCCGCGCAGGAGCAGCTTCACCCATTTCTCGTACCCGGACGCCGTGGCGTCGGGCCCGGAGAGCTCGCACTTCGTCTCTTCCGGCCAGGGATGCCGCACGCCCGCGCAGGAGGCGAGGAGAACGGCGAGCGTCGCGTGCAGGATCCGTCGTGTCATGGTGGTGTCGACTCCGGGATGTCAGCGGATGTCAGCGCCTTCTCGCCTTGGCGGGCCGAGGCCGGTCGTCCTCCTCGCCGCCGTCCTCGCCGTCGCCGCCGCCCCGCTTGCCGACGATGGCGGAGTAGGCCCGACCGAACTCGCGCCCGAAGAGCGCGTCGGAGACCGCGTCGTCCTCGTCGAAGATGGCGTGGAAGCGCTCCTCGAAGGCCTTCCACAGGGCCTGGCCCTTCATCGGCCACATCCCCTGCGTCTTCGCCTCGATGCTCTCGGGGCTGAGCCCCTTCAGCATGGCCTTCGCGCCCTCGGTGACGCCGTTCAGGATGGCGACCTGGTGGACCATGTAGTCGGCGAAGGCGGCCTGCAGCTCCTCCACCCGGCCGTGCTGGGCCGGATCGAGGAGCGCGGCGAGGAGCTGCCGCGGATCCCTCGAGCGCTCCACCGGGCCGTCGCCGTGGACCGTGCGGACGCCCATCTGCTTGCCGAACTCCTCGTAGCCCTTTCGCATCTCCACGAAGGACCGGCCGAAGGTCTCGAGGGCCTCCGCCACGCGGGCGAGGAACGCCTGGCGCTGGTCGGGGGTCCGGACCTGGACGGAGGCCGGGAGGTACGACTCCGCGAAGGCGGAGAGGAGCTGCTCGGCGTCCGAGGAGGCGTAGGCGGGCGCGGCGGCCGCTGGACGGTGCGCCGCCGCGGGAGCGGGCCCGGGGCCCGGCGCGGCCG
>DATDDC010000741.1:0-5283 GCA_036523995.1 Anaeromyxobacter sp. | reverse complement strand
CCACTTGAGGTGACGCTCGAGATGGGGGGTGTGGGGGGAGAGTTCTCCCCCCACTAGAGGCGCCGCAAGGCGCCGGACATCACGCTCACAGCGGCGGCGGGGACGTTGGGCATCACGGGAACCGGGTGCCGCTGTGAGACGCCGTCAGCCGGGGAAGGCGCGGCAGCACGCGTCGAGCCGCGCCCGCACGTCGGCCTCGATCGCCTCGAGGTCGTTCCCGCTCCGCGGATCGGCCCCGATGCACGTGAGGATGGCGTCGTGCGGCGACGCCTCGCGCCCCATCGCGGCGTAGTCGATGCGCCGGTCCACGGGCTCGCCGTCCGGCCCTCGCGCGAAGGCGCCGAAGAGGCCCTCCGACCCCGGGGCGAGCGCTTCCTTGAGCCCGAGGAGGCTCCGGAGCGCCGCCCGGAACGGCGGGTGGCCCGCGTGGCGAAGCTCGACCCGGGCGCCCACGCGGTCGGCGATCGCCCCGAGCGCCGCGCGCAGGAAGGGCACGTCGGTGACGACGAGCCCGTACAGGTGGAAGTCGCCCGTCAGGGCCTCGGCCAGCGCGGCCTCCTCCTCCGTGAGCCACGAGTGGCTCGGGCAGGCGAAGGCCTCGCAGATGGCCGATTCGTAGGCGCCGCAGTCGCGGAGGTCCGGGCCGCCCGTCCCGGAGGGATGGGCGAGGCAGCCCACGCGCGTCTCCGCCTCGTCGAGGAAGCCGAGGAGCGGGCACACGCGAACGGAGGGGAAGAGCGGCGGAGGGGCGCCCGCGGCGAGCGCCGCGGCGGCCGAGCGAAAGGCGGACGGCGTGCGCTCGACCCCTCGGAGCGCGCGCGTCCGCCGGGAGAGCTCGGCGGCGATGCTCTCGCGCGAGAGGTCCGCGCGGTTGTAGAGCCCGCAGCAGGCGCCGCAGCTCGCCGAGTCTCGCTGGCAGAGCCTCAGACCGATCTCAGCGCGCCGGCAGCCCCAGCGCGGCCCGGCAGCTCGCGCACAGGCCCGGGCCCTTGCGATCGGAGTCCGCGGCGTCGCGCGAGAAGAACATGGCGCAGCGGAAGTCCGTGCAGTGCGAGAGGCCGAGGAGGTGGCCCGCGCCGTGGACCGTCTCGACCTGGGCGCGGCGCTTCACCTTGTCCGGATCGGCATGGGAGAGCCGCGCCAGCGAGAACACCGCCGCGCCGGCGTCGCGGTCGGCGTCGCCGATCACGTACGGCGCGTCCGGCAGGAAGAGATCCACGTCGAGGACCCCCACCACCGGCGCGGACTGCGCGCGGAGCGACGCCAGCCGCCGCAGGATGGAGGTGGCGTGGTACTGGCCGCGGTCCTTGTTGAAGGCGTACTGCGGCCGATCGAGCGACGGCCCGATCTTCGCGCCCATGTCGAGGGTCTCGCGGAGCGCCTCGCCCGCGGCCTGGACGAGCCTCGGCGACACGGTCCCCAGCGCCACGAGGAGCACGTGGGAGGGGCGCGCGAGGGGTCTCACCTCCGCCCGCAGGTTCGCCGGCTTCGTCCCGGAATTGGCTGAGGCGGAAGGATTCGAACCTTCATACGCGGATCCAAAGTCCGCAGTCCTGCCATTGGACGACGCCTCAGAACCGTTGCGGCGCACGGTCGTCCGTCTCCTACGCGCTCCCCCCTGCGCAGTTCGAAGCGGGCCCCTCGCCCGCGGTCCAGCCCGGCGTCACCAGCGTACCAGGGCGCTCGCCCAAGTAAAGCCGGCCCCGAAAGCGCACAGCCCCACCAGATCGCCCCTCTTCACGCCACGCTCCTCCACCGCCTCGGCGAGCGCGATGGGGATGGAGGCGGCGGTGGTGTTCCCGTACTTCTGGATGTTGTTGAACACCTGCTCGTCGCCCAGCTCCAGCGCGCGCTGCACCATCTGGCTGATGCGCAGGTTCGCCTGGTGCGGGATGAGGACCTTGAGATCGTGGGGCGTGAGGCCGTTCGCCTCGAGCGCCTCGCGCACGACGCCCGGCATCTTCGAGACCGCGTGCTTGAAGACCTTCTGCCCGTCCATGACCGGGTAGATCGAGGCATCCTCGAGCATCCTCGCCTGCACGCGCGGGTGGTACTTGGAGCCCGGCGCGTCGACGAAGAGGTCCTTCGCGCCGCGCCCGTCCGCGTGGAGGTGGCAGGAGAGGACGCCGCGGCCGGGATCGTCGGTCGCCTCGAGGAGCGCCGCGCCCGCGCCGTCGCCGAAGATGACCGAGACGTCCCTCCCGCGCGTCGACACGTCGAGGCCGGTGGAGTGGACCTCGGAGCCCACGAGCAGGACCCGCCTGTACATGCCGATGCGGATCCAGGCGTCGGCCACCGCGAGGCCGTAGATGAAGCCGGAGCACTGGTTCCGGATGTCGATGGCCGGGACGCCGGGGAGCCCCAGCTTCGCGTTGAGGAACGCGCCGTCGCCGGGGAACATGTGATCGGGCGAGAGCGAGGCGTAGACGATGGCCTCGATGTCCGAGGGCTTCCAGCCCGCCCGGTCGAGCGCCTTCTTCGTCGCCTCGAGGGCGAGGTCGGAGTTCTCCGTCCCCTCCCGCACCCAGTGGCGCTCCCGGATCCCGGTGCGCTCCTGGATCCAGGCGTCGGAGGTCTCCATGCGGCGGGTCAGCTCTTCGTTCGTGACCACGCGATCGGGAACGTGGACGCCGAGCGCGGCGAACGCGGTGCGAGGCATGCCTGCCTTCCTTCCCCCGGGGCGCGCGCGGCTCTGGGCCGCTCTCGTCCCCCGATGATTCGGCGTCAGACGTCCAGGTTCTGGACGTCGAGCGCGTGTCTCTCGATGAACTCGCGGCGGGGCTCCACCGCGTCTCCCATGAGGATGGCGAACACGTCGTCGGCCTCGACGGTGTCGTCCACGCGCACCTGCAGCATGGTGCGCCGCTCCGGGTCCATGGTCGTCTCCCAGAGCTGCTGGGGATTCATCTCGCCGAGCCCCTTGTAGCGCTGGATGTTCTGGCCCTGCGCGGCGGCCTTCTTGAGCGCCTCCACCGCGGCGAAGACGTCGTCGACCTCCTCCTCCTCGCCGTTCTGGAGCCGGTGCGGCCCGGGCCCGATCTCGGCGATGGCCGCGTGCAGGGCGGCGAGCTCGCCCCACTCCGGGCCGGAGAGGTAGTCGAAGTCGAGGCGCGTGTCGCGCGGCGCGCCCGCCACGGTGGTCTGGAACACCAGGCTGTCGCAGCCGTGCTCCTCGTCCCGCTCGATCCGGGCGATGCGCACCTCGATCTCCGGATGGAGCTTCTGCGCCTTCTCGTAGATCTTCTGCACCTGCTCCTTCACGGCCTCGTGCTGCTTCAGGAAGGCGAGGTCGAGGTCGCCGAGCTGGATGGCCGCGTCCACGATGCGGCTGTCGCGGCGGCGGTCCACGCGCGAGAGGATGGCCCGGTAGGCGATGGCGCACTCGGCCAGGCGCTTCAGATCGCCGCCCTCGATGACCACGTCGCCGGAGACGAGCTTCGCCTTCTCGGTGGCGATGGAGAGGAGGTACTCGTCCATCGCCCCCTGGTCCTTGAGGTAGTGCTCCTTCTTGCCCTTCTGGACGCGATAGAGCGGCGGCTGGGCGATGTAGAGGTAGCCCTTCTCCACCACCTGCGGCATCTGCCGGAAGAAGAAGGTGAGGAGGAGCGTGCGGATGTGCGATCCGTCCACGTCGGCGTCCGTCATGATGACGACCTTGTGGTAGCGGATCTTCTCGACGTCGAACTCCTCCGGCCCGATGCCGGTGCCGAGGGCCGTGATCATGGTGGCGATCTCGGCGGAGGAGAGCATCTTGTCGAAGCGGGCCTTCTCGACGTTCAGGATCTTGCCGCGCAGCGGCAGGATGGCCTGGAGCCGCCGGTCGCGGCCCTGCTTCGCCGACCCGCCGGCGGAGTCGCCCTCCACGATGAAGATCTCGGACTCCTTGGGATCGCGCGACTGGCAGTCGGCGAGCTTGCCGGGGAGCGAGGCGCCGTCGAGGGCTCCCTTGCGGCGCACCGTCTCGCGCGCCTTCCGCGCCGCGATGCGCGCCCGCGCCGCGTCGGCCACCTTGGCGCAGATGCGCTTCGCGACGTTGGGGTTCTCCTCGAGGAACGAGCCGAGCCGCTCGTTGAGCATGGTCTCCACCATGCTCTTCGCCTCGGTGTTGGAGAGCTTCGTCTTGGTCTGCCCCTCGAAGCTCGCGCCGGGGAGCCGCATGGAGATGACGGCGGCGAGCCCCTCGCGCATGTCGTCGCCGGAGGGCAGCTCCTCCTTCAGGTCCTTGAAGAGGTTGTTCTTCGTCCCGTAGTTGTTGATGGTCCGGGTGAGCGCGGCCTTGAAGCCGATGAGGTGGGTGCCGCCCTCGTGGTTGTGGATGTTGTTCGCGAAGGCGAAGACCTTCTCGTCGTAGCCGTCGTTCCACTGCAGGGCGATCTCGACGAGCGCCGTGCCGCGCTCCGTCTCCACCTCCTGGCGCAGCGCGATGGGCGGCTGGAAGAGCGCCTCGCGGCTCTTGTTCAGGTAGGCCACGAACTCGCGGATGCCGTCCTTGAACAGGAACTCGTGCTTCTTCCCGCTCCGCTCGTCCTCGATGGTGATCTTGAGGCCGGCGTTCAGGAAGGCGAGCTCGCGCAGCCGCCCGGAGAGCGTCTCGAACGAGAACTCGCTCACCTCGAAGATGGTGTTGTCGGGCTTGAAGGTGACCTTGGTGCCGCGCCGCTGCGTCTCGCCCACCGCGGTCACCTTGCCCGCGGGCTGCCCGCGCTCGTAGCGCTGCGCGAAGACCTTGCCCTCGCGGTAGACCTCGACCTTGAGCCACTCCGAGAGCGCGTTCACGCAGGTCACGCCCACGCCGTGGAGGCCGCCCGAGACCTTGTAGGCGTTCGACTCGAACTTCCCGCCGGCGTGGAGCTTCGTCATCACCACGTCGAGCGTGTCCATGCCCTTCACGGTGGGATGAGGGCCGACCGGGATCCCCGAGCCGTTGTCGACGATGGTGATGGAGCTGTCCGCGTGGATCCAGACGTTGATCTCGTTCGCGCGCCCCGCCATCGCCTCGTCGACGGAGTTGTCGACGACCTCGTAGACGAGGTGGTGGAGCCCGCGCTCCCCTACGTCGCCGATGTACATGTTCGGACGCTTGCGGACCGCCTCGAGGCCCTCGAGGACCTTGATGTCGTCGGTTCCGTACTCCTCGATCCCGTTCCCGTTCTCGGGCCGGAGGGTCTTCTCGGCGGTTTCCAGGGGGTTTCCTCGCTCGTTCCCCGAACGTTTCCCGCAGGTTGGAGAACGTACGGGTTGTAGCAGGCGGACGGGTCCGAAGCAACCCCTTCGGTTGAGTTC
>DATDDC010000740.1:0-11609 GCA_036523995.1 Anaeromyxobacter sp. | reverse complement strand
ATCGCGCCCTCTCCCGGCCGCAGGACGCGGCGCGCGCCTACCGCCGCGCGCTCGGGAGCGTTCCGGACGAGCCGCCCGCGGATCAGGCTCCGCACCGCGCCACGCTCGAGCGGAAGCTCCGCGAGGCCGGCACGGCCGCGGAGCGCGCGCGCTGAGCGAAGACCTTTCTTGACCGGTTCCCGTGCGGCCGCTACGGTCCCGCACGCATGCTGCCGACCTTCCCGAGCGAGGCGCAGGCCCGCCACGAGGAGGGCTTCCTCAACTCCGTCGATCACCTCCGGCTCTTCTGGCAGCGCTACACCCCCTCCGCGCCGCGCGCCACCGTGGCGGTGCTCCACGGCGGCGGCGATCACGCGGGCCGCTATCCCGCGCTCACCTCGGCGCTCGTCCAGGCGGGCTTCCAGGTCGCCCTCGTCGACCTGCGCGGCCACGGCCAGTCGGACGGCCGGCGCTGGCACGTGGACACGTTCCAGGACAACCTCTCCGACTTCGACGCCTTCGTGGCGAAGCTCTCGCAGGACGGCGTGGCCGGGGACCGGCTCTTCGTCGTGGCCCACAGCCACGGCGCCCTGGTGGCGGCGCTCTGGGGGATGACGCGCGGGCGTCACGTGTCCGGGTTCGTCCTCTCCTCGCCCTACTTCCGCCTCGCGCTCCGGCCGCCGGCGGCGAAGGTCTTCCTGGCGAAGCTCGTGGGGCGCGTAGTCCCCTGGCTGCCCGTGGACGCGGGCCTCGACTTCGCCACGCTCACGAGCGACGAGGAGCTGCAGCGCTGGACGGCGCGCGATCCCCTCTACGGGCGGAAGACCACGCCGCGCTGGTTCGGCGAGTCGCTCCGGGCCCAGATCGAGGTCCTGCGCCGCGCCGCGGAGTTCCAGGCCCCGCTGCTCGTGCTCGTCGGCGGCGACGATCGCATCGCCGACGCCGCCGCGGCGCGCGCCTTCGTCGACGCCGCGAGCTCGAAGGACAAGCGGATCGTGGTGTACGAGGGGTTCCGACACGAGATCTTCAACGAGGTGCGACGCGGGGAGCCGATCGGCGAGGCGGTCGCCTGGCTCTCCGCTCACGCGTCGAGCCCGGGACCGTTGACGTGACCCGAAGCGGCCTTCTATCCTGCCCGGGTCTCACTCTCCTTGCGGCTCTCGCGTAGTGAAGGCTCCGGAGGACGCACACACATGGCGGGCATCGAGAAGGTCCCCGCGCCGCGCAGCGGCGCGCATACGGTGATCGGAAGCTCGATCGTGATCGACGGCGAGATCTCGGGTGACGAGGATCTCGTCATCCAGGGCACCGTCAAGGGTCGGATCAGCCTGAAGGAGAGCCTCTACGTCGAGGGCTCGGGCGTGATCGAGGCCGACATCGAGACGGCGAACGTCGAGGTCTCGGGCCAGGTCACAGGCAACATCGCGGCCAGCGACAAGGTGGAGCTCAAGGCCGACTGCAAGGTCGTGGGCGACATCCGCGCGCCGCGCATCCTGATCGCGGACGGCGCCGTGTTCAAGGGCAACGTCGACATGGACGTCAAGGAAGCGAAGGGGAAGTGACCGTGGCGACCACAGACGCCAGCACCGTCATCGGCGAATCGATCCTCATCTCGGGCTCCCTCAACGGCGACGAGGACCTCACGGTCCGCGGCCGCGTGGAGGGGACGCTCACCCTCACGAAGACGCTGGTGGTCGAGCCCACCGGCATCGTGAAGGCCGAGGTCCAGGTCAAGAACTGCGTCATCGCGGGCGTGGTGGTGGGGAACGTGACCGCCACGGAGTCCGTCGAGATCACGAAGGAGGGGCGGATGGTCGGCGACATCGGCGCGCCTCGCGTGATCATCGTCGATGGCGCGAGCTTCCGCGGCCGCATCGACATGGGCGAGGTGGACATCGAGGGCGAGCGCCTGCCGCGCGCCACCCGCGCCATCTCCGCTCCCACCCGGCCGGCGCTCCGGCCCGTCGGGAAGCCCGCGGCCAAGCCCGAGGGCAAGAAGGTCGAGGAGAAGACGGTGGCGATGCCCAAGCCGCCCGCGCCTCCGGGGCCACCGGCGCCGGTCGCCATGGGTGCCGTGAAGCGCAAGGTGATCGTGAAGCGCAAGTAGCGCTGCGCTCTCGGAGGGCTGGTGGAGCTCGAGCCGCGAACGACGGCGCCCGCTCACGCGACCGGCGCCGTGCGGTTCGTTCCGCTCGCCGACATCGCCGAGGACGCGACCTTCCGGCTGCGCGACGAGGGCGACGTGGCCGCGCTGGCGGCCTCCATCGGCCGGCTCGGCCAGCTCGTGCCGGTGGAGGTGCGGCCGCTCCCCGGCGCGCCCGAGGGCGGGCCGTACCTCCAGCTCGTGGCGGGCTTCCGCCGCGTCGCCGCGCACCGCATGCTGGCGCGAGACCGCGTCCTCGCGCGCGTCCACGCGCGCCTCGACGAGGACGACGCCTGGGGCCTCGCCCTCGCGCAGGCGCTCCTCACCGAGCCGCTCCTCGCGAGCGAGCTCGAGGCGCTCCGGGCGCGCCTCGCCGGGACGGCGCCGGCGCGCTGGGCCCTCGAGCTCTTGCCCGATGCGCTCTCGCGTGCCCCCGTCGATCCCAAGCTCCGCGAGCGCTTCGTCGCGTACCTCGAGCACGCGTCGCAGGAGGCGCAGGCCGCGGAGGAGAAGCCCGAGCCGGAGGAGGAGGCCACCGTGGAGGTGACCCCCGATGACCTCGCCCGGGAGCTCGCGCAGAAGATGTATGCGGTGAACCAGGACCTCGCGGTCGCCTTCGAGTCGTGGGCGGACCTGCCGCGGCACGGGCGCCGCATGATCGTCGAGCAGGCGAGGTACGTGGCGGAGCTGCTCGCCCTCCTCGAGGAGGAAGGGAGATGAGCCTCGAGCAGGATCGCGCGCGCCTCCTGGAGCTCCTGCGTGAGCTCTCCTTCGAGCGGCGGAAGGTCGTGCTCGCCTCCGGCAAGGAGAGCGACTTCTACATCGACTGCAAGCGCACCGCGCTCACGGCGGAGGGGCACGCGCTCGTGGGGCGGCTCCTCTTCGAGAAGGTGCGGCGCATCCGGCCCCTGGTCCGCGGGGTGGGCGGGCTCACGCTGGGCGCGGACCCCATCGCCAGCGCCATCGCGATGACGAGCTTTCTCGAAGGTGAGCCCGTCGACGCTTATATTGTGCGCAAGGAGCCGAAGGGCCACGGCACCGGCCAGTGGATCGAGGGCCGGAAGACCATCCCGGACGGGAGCCGGGTCGTCGTGATCGAGGACGTCGTCACCACCGGTGGAAGCGCCCTCAAGGCCATCGAGCGATGCCGGGCCGAGAAGCTCGAGCCCGTCGCCTGCATCGCGCTCGTCGATCGCATGGAGGGTGGGCGCGAGGCCATCGAGGCGCAGGGCGTACCGCTCGACGCGCTCTACACGCGGAAGGACTTCCTGCCATGACGGCGTCGCTCCGCCTCGCCGCGGCGGCCGCCCTGGTGGCGCTGGCGGGGTGCCCGTTCCATCCGCGGGCGCCGATGCCGCGGCCGCGCGAGGGGGCGTGGGCGATGGAGCGCGAGCAGGAGACCCGGCGGGCCATCCTCTACGACGGCCTCCAGCACCGCGCCACCGCCACGGGCACCTACCTGTCGCCGGCGGTCCGCGAGGCGCGCGCCCGAAGGCTCGCCGAGTGGCTCGACTGGACGCCCAAGGAGCTCGAGGACCGGCTCGCCCAGGAGCGCGCCGAGGCCGCGGCCGGCGAGGAGCTCGTGCTCGCGTTCTTCACCGCCCAGCCGCGCGAGAACGACCTCGACGCGCCGAGGAGCATCTGGCGGCTCGTCCTCAAGGTCGGCGACGAGGACCTGCTCGCCAAGCGCGTCACGTCCATGAACGTGGACGCGACGATCGCGGAGCTCTTCCCGTACGTCGGGCCCTTCGACGTCGTGTACCGCGTGCTGCTGCCGCACTCGCCCTCGGGCCCCATCGTGGACCGGCCCTTCATCGTCCAGCTCGCGAGCGCCCTGGGGAAGCTCGAGCTCGACTTCGGCGCGGAGATTCTCAAGCCCATCGACGAGCCCTGGCAGCCCGTGCCTCCGCCGTAGCCGCCTCGCGCGCGGCTACTGGAGATCGCCGAGGGTCACGACCGTGTCCCGCAGCCAGCGCTCGTCCGGCTTCGGGTGGTCGAGCAGGTAGTGGAGGCCGCGCGACTCCTTGCGCTGGCGGGCGCACTCCACGATGAGCATCGCCACGTCGGCCAGGTTCCGCAGCTCGACGAGGTCCGGCGTCACCCTGTACTGCCAGTAGTACTCGCGGATCTCCTCGCGCAGGACCTTGATGCGCGTGCGGGCGCGCTCGAGCCGCTTCATGGTGCGGACGATGCCGACGTAGTTCCACATGAGCCGCCGCACCTCGTCCCAGTTGTGCGCGACCACCACGCCCTCCTCCGGAGCGAGCGCGTCGCCGGGGTTCCAGCGGGGGACCTTGGGCGGGGGCCCGCTCGCGTCCTGGAGCTCGTCCGAGGCGCTGAGCGACGCCCGGCGCCCGAACACGAGCGCCTCGAGGAGCGAGTTCGAGGCGAGGCGGTTCGCGCCGTGCAGCCCGGTGCAGGAGGCCTCGCCGATGGCGTAGAGCCGCGGGAGCGAGGTGCGGCCCATGAGATCGGTGACGACGCCGCCGCACTGGTAGTGCGCGGCGGGCACGACCGGGATGGGCTGCACCGCCATGTCGATCCCGAACTCCTTGCAGGTCGCGTAGATGTTCGGGAAGTGCTCGAGCAGGAAGCTCTTCGGGAGGTGCGTCATGTCGAGGAAGGCGCAGTCGTCGCCGCGGCGCTTCACCTCCGCGTCGATGGAGCGGGCCACGATGTCGCGCGGGGCGAGCTCCTTGCGCGGGTCGTAGCGGACCATGAAGGCCTCGCCCGCGCCGTTGCGCAGGATGCCGCCCTCTCCGCGCAGCGCCTCGCTGATGAGGAAGTTCTTCGCCTGCGGGTGATAGAGGCAGGTGGGGTGGAACTGGAAGAACTCCATGTTCGCGACCGCCGCGCCCGCGCGGTAGGCCATGGCGACGCCGTCGCCGGTCGCGACGTCCGGGTTCGTCGTGTAGAGGTACACCTTGCCGGCGCCGCCGGTGGCGAGGACCGTGACGCCCGCGGAGAGGGACTCGATCTCGCCGGAGGAACGATCGAGGACGTACGCGCCCAGGGCGCGGTTCGGCCCGCCCAGGCCCGCCTTCCCGTTCGTGATGACGTCCACCGCCACCTGGTCCTCGAGGATGAGCACCCCGCGGTCCAGGCACGCCTGCAGGAGCGCCCGCTCGATCTCGCGGCCGGTGGCGTCCTTCGCGTGCGCGATGCGCCGCCGCGAGTGGCCGCCCTCGCGCGTGAGGTGGAGCTTGCCGGGCGGGTCGCGATCGAACTCGGCCCCGAGGGAGAGGAGCCAGCGGATGCGCTCGGGCCCCTCGCGGACCGTGACCTCGACCGCCTCGCGCTTGCACAGCCCGGCGCCGGCCACGAGGGTGTCCTGCACGTGGAGCTCGGGCGAGTCGTCCTCGGCGAGGACGGAGGCGATGCCGCCCTGGGCGTACTGCGTCGACCCCTCCGAGCGCTGCCGCTTCGTGAGGACGAGGACGGTGCCGTGGCCGGCGGCTTCCAGGGCGAAGGAGAGGCCGGCCGCTCCGCCTCCGATGACGAGGAAATCCACATGCTCCCCGGCAGGTAGTGCGGGCATGACCCTCTCTCTAGTCCATGGGGAGGCGGTCCGGGGGGAATAAAGTTGTCCGCCGGAGGGTGCTGCTGATAGCTTTTCCCGAGGAATGACGCCCCGCTCGCTCTCCGGGCTGGCCCTCGCTGGGCTCCTCTCCGCGGCCGGCCGGGCCGGGGCCGCCGACGTGTACTCGTACGTCGACGGCGACGGCGTGGTGCACTTCTCGAACGCGCCCACGGACAGCCGCTACCGGAAGGTGAGCCGCGGGGCGGGAGGATCCGC
The DNA here is from genome assembly GCA_036523995.1 of Anaeromyxobacter sp. Taxonomy (GTDB): domain Bacteria; phylum Myxococcota; class Myxococcia; order Myxococcales; family Anaeromyxobacteraceae; genus Anaeromyxobacter. Next base: position 5,691 of record DATDDC010000740.1, on the reverse strand, counting down.
TCTCTACCGGACCCCCCCGGCGCCGCAGGCCCGCTTCCGCCCGGTCGCGACGGCCACGCCGCTGCCCGCGACCATGTCGCTCGAGCGCTGGCGCGAGCACATCAAGCTCTCGGCCGCGAAGTACAAGATCCCCGAGGCGCTCCTCTTCGCGGTGATGGCCGTCGAGTCGAATTTCGATCACCAGGCGCTCTCCGAGAAGGGCGCCATCGGCCTCATGCAGCTCATGCCCACGACGGCGAAGGACATGTACGTCTCGGACGCGTGGGATCCCGCGCAGAACATCGAGGGCGGCGCGCGCTACCTGCGCGTCCTCGCGAACCAGTACGGCGGCGACATGGTGAAGACGCTCGCCGCCTACAACGCCGGGCCGGACGCGGTGCGCCGCGCCGGCGGCGGCGTGCCGCCCATCCCCGAGACCCAGGAGTACGTGCGCAAGGTGGTGGCGCTGTACCAGGCCTACAAGGCCGGGCGGTGAGGAAGGTGGCGAGCCCCGCGGGCGCCGACGAAGTAGACGGCATCGACGAGGAGTTCCTGTTCCACCTGAACCGGGGCTCGGAGCTGCTCGTCCGCGGCGAGGCCGACCCGGCCAAGGCCTCGCTGGAGCGCGCCCTCGAGCTCCGGCCCAAGGATGCGAAGGTCCTCGGGCTCCTCGGCCAGGCGTACTACAAGCTCTCGCGCTTCGAGGACGCCGCCCGCGTGTGGCAGAGGCTCGTCGACGACAACCCCGTCGAGCCGGCCGCGCGCGTGAACCTCGGCCTCGCCTGCCTCAAGGCGAAGCGCCACCTCGACGCGGTGAAGCAGCTCGAGATCGCGCTCGATCTCAACCCCGAGCACAAGAAGGCCATGGGCTACCTCGGCCTCGCCTTGCTCGAGTCCGGGAACCTCACCCGCGCCCGCGACTGGTTCCGGAAGGCGGGATCGGACCAGATGGTGGCCCGCTGCGACGATCTCATCGCCGGGCGCGCCCAGGCGGTGCAACCCTCCGCGACCGGGGCCGCGCCGGAGTCCGCCGAGGCGCGCGTCGAGGCCGAGGCCGCGCCCGAGCCCCTGCGCACGCCGGCGCCGGGCGGGATGAGCGCCTACCGGCCCGCCGAGGGGGGCGAGTTCCTCGCCGCCTGGGCGGCGGCGCGGCTCGTCCAGCCACCCGCGGCCGAGACGTTCACGGTGTCGACCGGAGCGCTCGCCGTCGCCGTTCGCGGCGAGGTGCGCGTGCGGCTCGACGGCCTCTTCGCCACGCAGGGCAAGGTCACGCTGGCCGGCGAGATGAAGCGGTTCCGGGGGCGGCCCACCGACAAGGCGTTCGGCGAGGGGCCGACGCGCATGCACCGCGCCGCGGGCGACGGCGTGCTGCTCTTCCGCACGGGGCGCCGCCGCTTCACCGTCCTCGACCTCGGCCCCGACGCCGCGTACCTGCGCGAGGAGGCGCTCTTCGGGTTCGAGGACGGCATCGCCTTCGAGAACGGGCGCGTGCCGTCGTCCGTCGCGGGCGAGCTGCGCCTCGTCCACCTGCGCGGCCGCGGGCGCTTCCTGCTCGCCACCGCCGGCGAGCCGGTCACGGTGGACGTGCTGCCCGCCTCGCCGCTCCGGGTGCCGCTCGCCGCGCTCGTGGGCTGGCTGGGCGGGCTCACGCCGCGGGTGTGCGCGCTCGTCGAGGAGGACCAGGAGCCGGTCGTCGCCGCCGTCGAGCTCACCGGCGAGGGGCGCGTCATCGCCGATCCCACCGCGACCGCGGAGGGCTAGGGCGTGGCGCGCTCGCTCCGCAAGGAGTTCCTGAACACGCCGAACGCGATCACGCTCGTGCGGATCGCCATGATCCCGATCTTCCTGTACTTCACCTGGGCCGAGTCGAAGGTGAACAGCTTCATCGCCGGGATCGTCTACGCCGTGACCGGCACCACCGACTTCCTCGACGGCTGGGTGGCGCGGAAGACCGGCCGCGTGACCGTCATCGGGAAGTTCCTCGACCCGCTCGCCGACAAGCTCATCGTCATGGCGGCGCTCGTCATGCTCGTCCACCTCGGGCGCGTCGCCGCGTGGGTCGTCATCGTCGTGATGGCGCGCGAGTTCATGGTGACCGGCCTGCGTACCATCGCCATGAGCGAGGGGATCGTCATCGCCGCCGGCCAGGAGGGGAAGCACAAGACCGCCTTCCAGGTCGCGGCGATCACGTTCCTGATGGTGCACTACACGTACCCCATCGACGCCATCTTCTTCTCGTTCGACCTCGACGCGAACCGCGTCGGCACGTGGCTCCTGTACGTGTCGCTCGTGTTCTCGGTGTGGTCCGCCGTCGTGTACTTCCGCGACTTCGTGCACGCCGTGTACGGGCCGAAGCCGACCGCCTCGGCGCCGCCGGGCGAAGCGCCACCGCGGCGCGAGCCCGAGGCCCGCGCCGGGGCCGGCGGGGCCGGCCGAGCCCCTTGACACTTCCGGAGGTCGCCTTCTATAAAGCCCCGTTCGCTAGAGTTCTTGCGGGAATAGCTCAGTGGTAGAGCATCGCCTTGCCAAGGCGAGGGTCGAGGGTTCAAATCCCTTTTCCCGCTCCATTAGTGAATAACCCCCGATCATCACGGGGGTTTTTCTTTTCGGGATAGAAACCTCCGAACTCTTTTCCAAGCGGCCACGAGCGGGGTTCCGCGCGTGTCTCCCGTATCTCTCCTGTGGCCGGGTCTGCTGCGGAACTCGGGCTACGCCCATCGTCGACCGGAGATCGACGCGCCAGCCGTGACTGGGGCGGCGCGCCAGCTGTGTCAGCGATTGCGTGGGCCGGCGAAGGAGGTTTTGGCACTAAAGCGATCGGCTTCCCCAGCGTCGCCAGCGCGACGTCCGAGAGCGGCACGTGGCGGTTCGAACCGAACTCCTCGGCGGAACGTGTCACCGGTTGACGTCGACGACCAGCCGTCCACGCACTCGACCTGCCAGCAACTCGGCCGACGCGGGGATCGCCTCGCTCAGCGCGATCTCGCGGATCATCGCTTCGAGCTGCCGGGCATCGAGATCACGGGCGAGGCGCTGCCATGCGACTTCGCGCTTCGGGCGCGCCACGCTGACGCTGTTCACGCCGTAAAGGGTGATTCCGCGCAGGATGAAGGGCGCTACCGTCGCTGGGAACTCGATGCTCTGGGCGAGACCGCACGCCGCGACCGCACCGTCGGCGCGTGTCGTTGCACACGCGTTGGCGAGCGTGTGGCCGCCCACCGAGTCGATGACGCCAGCCCAACGCTCCTTGCCCAGGGGCTTCCCCGGCCCGGACAATTCGGCTCGGTCGATGGTACGGGCCGCCCCGAGCGATCTCAGGTAGTCGGCTTCTGCCGTGCGCCCGGTCGAGGCGACAACGGTGTAGCCGAGCTTGTTCAGCAGGCTGATCGATACCGAACCCACCCCCCCGGCGGCGCCGGTGACGAGGATCTCGCCGTCGCCGGGCTTGATCTCGTGGCGCTCGAGCGCGAGGACACAGAGCATCGCCGTGTAGCCGGCCGTCCCGATCGATGCGGCCTGACGCGTCGTGAACGCCGCTGGCAGAGATACCAGCCAAGCGCCCTTGACTCGCGCGCGCTGCGCCAGGCCGCCCCAATGCGACTCGCCGACGCCCCAGCCGTTGAGCACGACCTTGTCGCCGGGTCTCCAGTCGGGGTGGGCACTGGCTTCGACGATGCCGCTGAAATCGATGCCCGGCACCATGGGCCAGTTGCGCACGATGGAAGACCGGCCGGTGATGGCCAGCGCGTCCTTGTAGTTGAGGGTCGAGTAATCGATGCGCACGGTCACATCGCCCTCGGGCAGTTGCTTCTCGTCGAGTTCGACGATGCCCGGGTTCGTGCCGGCGTCGGTCTTGGTGAGCAGGATCGCTTTGAACATGAGGAGCCCCGAAGGTGAGTTCATGCATGCTGTCGCCGCACACGGCGAAGGAGAGCTGGACCAATGGTCCAGCGACTCGTCTAGCCCGGTGCTGTCGAATTGCTCGTTCGAGATCTCCGTGCCGGCGCGGATGAGAAGCTCTCGGATCCCGCGGGCGCGTACGGTGGCCCGGTCCGCCGGCGCGCGGGTCCGCTCGTCAACCTTCGGCCTGCACTGGGCAGCAGAGCCCCGCCTCGCTCAGGGCGGCACGCAGACACCGGTTGCACGAATTACAGGTCGCCCGTCGGTCGTCGCCGCCGCGCCAGCGCCGCACGAGGTCAGGCTCGCGGATGAAAGGCCTGGACATGGCGACGAAGTCGGCGTCCCCCGACGCCAGCACGCGATCGATCTCCTGGGGCGAGCGCCAGCCGCCGACGGAGATCACCGGGACGGCGACCCGCTGCTTGACCGCCTTCGCGAACGAACGGAAGTAGCCCTCGTCGGCCGCTGTGTCGATCTTCGTACGGAAGATCGGCGCCGGCTTCCGCATCAGCACCCCGCCGCTGACCTCGATGGCGTCGACCCCCGCGTTGGCGAGCTGTGCCGCAGTTTCGACGGCCCCGACAGGCTCGAGCCCCCCCTCGACGAGATCGGCCCCGTTCATCTTCACGAGGATCGCGAAACCGCGGCCCGCCTGGCTCCGTATCTCGGCGCAAATTTCCGCAAGGAGCCGTGCCCTGTTGGCGGCCGATCCCCCGTACGCATCCTCCCGGACGTTGCGGCTGGGGGACAGGAACTGCGAGAGGAGATAACCGTGGGCGGCGTGGAGCTGCACACCATCGAACCCCGCGTCCTTCACGCGGAGAGCGCCGTCGACGAAGGCCCGCACGAGGGCGGCGATCCCCTCGCCCGTGAGCGCCGCCGGTACCTGCCAGTAGTGCGGGTCCGGCACGGCCGACGGCGCCACCGGGAGCACGCCGTCGCTCCGCGGTGCGGCGAAGGCACCGGCGTGGGATATCTGCGCCACGATCCTCGCTCCGTGCCGATGGACGCCATCGGCTACGTGCCGGAGCGGAGGGATGAACCGGTCGGAGTCTATCCCGGCCTGCCCGCGGTGCACCCGTCCGTCCTCGCGGACGTACAGATGCCCCGTCACGATCAGGCCGACGCCGCCCTCCGCGAGGGCAGACATACAGCCCGCGTATCGGGGCGTCACCTGCCCATCGCCGTCCGTCATGCCCTCGTGCGTGGCGGACCGCACGATCCGGTTCGGGACCGTCATGGCCCCGATCAGCCCTGGCGTGAAGAAGCTCGTCACCGCCGACACTCGCTACGCCCCCTTCCCGAACCGGTCGACGGCGGCCCGGATGAACCGGGACCCGGCCTGCTCGGACGCGAGCAGCGCCTGTGCCAGCGGCAGCCGCAGGATCGCGTCGAACGCGTCGCGCAGGAAGCGCTGGCCGAGCCCCTCCCCCGCGTCGAACAGCAGATCGGGGAGATTGTTCCGCTCGACGGCCATTCGGACGATGCGCTCCGCCACGGTCGCCGGGATGGGGCGCTGCGTGCCCCCCCGCGCCATGGCGAGCGCGTGCTTCTGGTTGCAGGCGTTCGCGCAGACGCCGCAACCGATGCATTTCTCCTCGTCGATCCTGGGCTCGAGGCCGTGCTTGCGGCGCCCCGTCTCGAGCACCGGCCGCATGTCGATCGCCCCCACCGGGCAGGCGCGGGCGCAGCGGGAGCACCCCGAGCATTTCTGCGCGTCCCGCCGGGGGAGGAAGCCGCTCGGGTTGACCGCGGGCAGACCCCAGCGCGAGATCGCCCGGAGCTGATCGCAGCAGCACCCGCAGCAGTTGC
>DATDDC010000739.1:0-4556 GCA_036523995.1 Anaeromyxobacter sp. | reverse complement strand
GCCCTCGTCGCCGCGGCGGCTACGACCCGGCGCCGCTCCTCGCGTCCAGCTCCTCCGCGAGGCCGTCGCCGGACAGCTTCGCCCAGCCGCGGTCCGCGCGGCGCAGGATCGAGTGCACCTTGAGCGGGAGCCGCGTCGAGCGCGGATCGAGCTCGTGGTGGAGCGGCAGGTTGAAATAGTAGAGGCGCGTCCCGGTCCCGAAGCGCAGGCGGCAGAGCGGCGCGCCGTCCATGTCGTCGGTGGAGAACTCGGGGGTGGCGACGCGCGCGAGCTTGTGGCGCGGCCCCATGATCACCTGCGACACGCCGAAGGCGCCCTCGCCGGCGTGGCCCTCGATGGCGCTCTCCTCGGAGCTGTTGCCGAACACCGTGACCGTCTCGCGGACGCCGGGCGTGTCCTCCAGGTACTCGCCGTAGAAGCCGGAGAGCACGTCCCGGTAGGCGCGGTGCTCGGGCTTCGGGTTCGCCTGGATGACGAAGAGCGCGTCGAGCGCCTGGCGCGTGTGGAGGAAGAGCTGGTCCGCGTGATCGATGATCTGCCGGACGTTCGAGGCGTAGAGATCGCGCCACAGGTAGTCCAGGCAGACGAGGACCATGAAGTTGAAGCAGAAGGGGCGCGAGCGGAAGAGCCAGAAGTGCCGGCCGCGGTAGAGGTCCCGCCGCACGTCGAGGAACTCCTCGCCGCGGAACGGGTGCGTCTTCGCCTCGAGGTAGACCCGCAGCCGCCCCTGCGCGTCCTTCACGGCGACGCAGCAGGCGTTCACGGGCAGGTCCAGGACGTCGCCGGAGTCCACGTCCTTCTGGAGCAGCTCGAGGGCGGCCTCGTTCTCGAAGCGGAAGCGGACGAGCAGCTCGCGGTACGTGGCGAGCCGGACGTGCTCGAGCCCGAAGGCGACGACGGTGTTGGGCCGGAAGCTCGCCTCGACCGTGGCGAGGACCTCCTCGAACCGCTCCATGGGGACGCAGCTCTCCGGGAAGAGGACGAAGTGGGCCTTGCGCAGGTTGCCCTCGCCCTGCACCACGAGATCCAGGACCGACCGCAGGGTCCTCCAGTGCTGATCGCGATCGGCGATGACCCAGCCGTGCTTGCCGCGCTTCAGCCGCACCGGGATCTGCGCGACCAGGCAGTGGAGGTGGTGCCCGAGCTCGTACTGGAGGTTCACCTCGGTCTCGAGGATCCGGACCATGGCCCCCTCAGCGCATCCGGTGCGCGCGCCACGCGCCCGGGTCGCGCAGCTCCGGGAAGAGGGTGCCGAGGATGTGGCGCGTCCCGTCGGCGACCGGGTAGCGGGTCAGCTCGTCGCGCGGGATCCAGCGCGCCTCCGCCACCTCGGCCGGATTCGGGACGAGCTCCTCGGCCGTGGCGCGGCAGCGATAGTAGAGGATGACGAAGTGGTCGTTGTCCGCGCCGGGCGTGAGGTGCTCGAACACGTCGACGAGCCCCCCCACCACCACCTCGATGCCGATCTCCTCGCGCACCTCGCGATGCAGGGCGCTGACGATCGGCTCGCCCAGATCGATCTTGCCGCCGGGCATCACCCAGAGGCCGCGGAACGGCGCGATGGACCGGCGCGTGAGCACCACGCGCTCGGCGTCGTCCACGATGACGGCGACGACCGACGGGACGACGTGCTGCTTTCGGTAGACGCGCTGGGTCACCGCTCGAGATCGTACGCCCGCCCGCACGGCCGGCGCGAGAGTCAACGGCTTCGCGACGCTCGCCGGCGCACGGGCGCGGCCGGGCGCGGCGCCTTGCCGCAGGCGGCCGCCTCGCGCGTCATCTCGACCATGGTCGGCCGGAAGCCCATCCGCTCGAAGAGGCGCGCCGCTCCCGGGTTCCGCGACGCGACGTCGATGACGACGCGAGGGGCGCCGCGCCCTGCCAGCGCGTGCGCGAGCGCCTCGACCAGCCGGGCGCCGATCCCCGCGCCGCGCGCCGCCGGCTCGACCCAGAGATCGACGCCCACGCCGCAGCGGTCCCGGAGGGTGTTCCAGTCGCGCGCCTCGATGCGGCCGTACGCGTAGCCCAGGACCGCCCGGCCCGACACCGCGGCGAGGACGACCGCGCGCGGGTTCGCGAGCTCCTTCCCGAGCCACCAGGCGTATCCGGCCTCGATCGGCTCCTCGGGCAGGAAGAACCGCTCCGGGTCCATGGCGTGGTGCTCGCGCGCGAGCTTCGCGCCGAGGCGGGCCAACGCGGGGAGGTCGGCCCGCCTGGCGTCGCGGATCTCCACCTCGGCCGCGGTCCGCGCGCGGCGCCTCGGGGACGGGGACACCGCCGGATTCTAGCCCGGCGCGACCGCCGTCACGCCCGCTTGGGCGCGAGCGGCTTCGCCGAGGACCACTTCTCCGAGGCCGGCCGGCCGGAGAGCGAGCTCGGCGCGTCCAGGTGCGCCCCCTCGTCCACGCCGACGCCCAGGCGGTCCAGGAGCTCGCCGCCCAGCCATCCAGAGACGCGCACAAGGCGAGCGCAGGCGCAGCCGGATGAGGCTGCGTCGGCCCCCCAGGGGGCCCCCAACGACGAGCGCGGCTTCGCCGCGGATACGGATCTCGAGCGAGCGGGGGACTGGGGGGCGCAGCTTCTCCGCGCCCCCCAGGACGATGTTCGCGAGGTCCCCTTCGCCGAAGGCGAAAGGGGACCGAGTGTCCCCCCGCCCTAGAGCAGGCCTGGCTTGCCCTGCTTCCACCGCTCGAGCTCGGTGGTGAGCAGGTCCACGTGCTCGCGCTCCTCGGCGGCGAGCTCCCTGTAGAGCTCGCGCTCCACGGAGCCGGCCGGCGTCCTCTCGACGCGCTCCTCGAAGAACTTCACGGCGCGCTGCTCGAAGGCGATGGCGATGCGGAACAGGTTCGCCGGGTCCTCCGGCCGGTGCGGGATGCCCGCGTAGACGGCCGCGCGATCGACCTTGAGGTCGGACGAGGGCGGCGGGATCTCCGCGTGGTAGCGCCGCGACAGCGTCGCCATGTGCTCCTTCTCCATGTCGGCGAACTTGGAGAAGAGGGCCTTCAGGACCGGCTCGTTCGTCTCCTTGGCGGCGCGGCCGTAGAAGGCCATGCCGCCGAGCTCGATCTCGAAGGCGGCGCGGACGGCCTCCATCGCCGTCTGGTCGATGCGGCGGTCGCCCTCGAGGGGCTTGAGCTTCCCGGAGCAGGCCGGGCACATCCCGTAGGGGAAGGCGAAGCCCTCGCTCACCTTGCCGCAGTCCTCGCAGCGCCACTGGAGCGTGGCGCTGGCGCAGCAGATGTACTCCTCGTCCCCGTCGATGGGCCGGTGGCACTTCGGGCACTTCATCGCGGGAGCCTCCGCGCCGACGGCGGTCGCGCCGGCGAAGCTCGCCGGGCTTGTGAGCTGCTTCGGCGGCTGGAACGACGCCACGTCCTCCGCGCTGATGGGCCACTTCTTGCCCTTCTGGAGGTAGGTGGCGATGGACCTCGCCGCGCGGCGGCCGGCGCCCATGGCGAGGATGACGGTGGCGCCGCCCGTGACGATGTCGCCGCCCGCGAAGACGCCGGGCAGGTTCGTCGCCTGGGTGGAGACGGGCTTCCCGTCGTCGGCGGCGATGTTGCCCCACTTGTTGAGCGCGAGGCCCGGCGTCGACTTCGTGACGATGGGGTTCGCCTTCGTGCCGAGCGCCACGATGACGGTGTCGCAGTCGAGGTCCTTGAACCGGCCGGTGGGCATGGGCTTGCGCCGGCCCTTCTCGTCCGGGTCGCCGAGCACCATCTCCTCGACCTTCATGCCCTTCACGTTCCCTTCCTCGTCCGTGTAGACCTCGACAGGCGCGTGGAGGAAGAAGAACTCGATCCCCTCCTCCTTGGCGTGCCGGATCTCCTCGACTCGCGCCGGCGCCTCGGCCTCGGTGCGGCGGTAGACGCAGCGGACGACCGGGGCGCCGAGTCGCTTCGAGACGCGCAGGCAGTCCATGGCGGTGTTGCCCGCGCCGATGACCGCGATGCTCTTGCCGAGGGTGATGGGCGTGTCCTTGAACGGGAACACGTTCCCGCCCATGAGGTTCACGCGGGTGAGGAACTCGTTCGCCGAGTAGACCTGGCTCGCGTTCTCGCCCGGGACGCCCATGAACGCCGGGGCGCCCGCGCCGACGCCGAGGAACACGGCGTCGAAGCCCTTCTCGTTCATGAGCTGCGGAACGGTGAAGGTCTTCCCGATGACCTTGTTCCTCTCGAACTTCACGCCCTGGTCGACGAGGTTCTGCACCTCGCGCGCGATGATCTCGCGCGGGAGGCGGAAGGCCGGGATGCCGTACTGGAGCACGCCGCCCACGACGTGGAGCGCCTCGAAGATGGTGACGTCGGCGCCGTACTTCACGAGGTCCGCGGCGGCGGCGAGGCCGGCCGGGCCCGAGCCGCAGATGGCCACCTTGCCGAGCTTCCTCTCGAAGCGCGGCACGGTGACCGGTCTCGGCTTGGCGTTGTCGCCCACGAAGCGCTCGAGGCGGCCGATGCCGACCGACTCGACCTTCTTCGCGATGATGCACTGCGCCTCGCACTGCGACTCCTGCGGACAGACCCGGCCGCAGATCGAGGGGAACGCGTTCGCTT
>DATDDC010000738.1:0-4311 GCA_036523995.1 Anaeromyxobacter sp. | reverse complement strand
GCGAGAAGGCGTGGGTGAAGGGGCTCATCGCGTCGCGCCTCGGCGTCCCGGGGCGGAAGATCCTGTTCACCGAGCACCACCAGGCGCACGCGGCCGCGGCGTTCCTCGCGGCGCCCACGCGCGAGGCCGCGATCCTCACGGCGGACGGCGTCGGCGAGTGGGCGACGCTCTCCGTCGGCCGCGGCGCGAAGGGCGCCGACGGGGCGTGCACGCTGGAGCTCTTGCGCGAGCTGCGCTTCCCGCACTCGCTGGGGATGCTCTACTCCACCTTCACCGCGTTCCTCGGCTTCGAGGTGAACGAGGGCGAGTACAAGGTGATGGGGCTCGCCTCGTACGGGCAGCCGCGCTTCGAGGACGAGGTGCGCGCCGTCCTGCGCCCGACGCCGGACGGCGCCTTCGCCCTGGACCTGCGCTACTTCGACTTCCACGCCTCGGGCCGGCGCGCCTGGTCCTCGCGGCTCGAGGAGGTCTTCGGGCCGCCGCGCCCGCCCGACGAGCCCATCGATCCGGCGACGCCCGAGGGATCGCGGTGGGCGGACCTCGCCGCGAGCGTGCAGCGCGTGCTCGAGGATCGGCTCGTCCAGATCGCGAAGGACCTCCGGCGCGAGACGGGGCTCCCGGACCTCTGCCTCGGCGGCGGCGTGGCGCTGAACGGCCGGGCCAACGCGCGCATCCTGCGCGAGTCCGGGTTCGAGCGCGTGTTCGTGCCTCCGGCGCCCGGCGACGCGGGTTGCGCGCTGGGAGCCGCCCTCTACGCGGACCGCGTCCACTTCCGGAATCCGGATCGCGAGGTGCCCGATCACGCCTCCTGGGGTCCCGCGGTCGATCCGGACGAGCTCGAGCGCCTGGCGCTCGAGGACGGGCTCCCCGTCGAGCGGGCCTCGGGAGATCGCGCGCTCCTCGAGCGGGTCGCGGACGAGCTGGACCGGGGCCGCATCGTGGGATGGATGGACGGGCGCTGCGAGCTCGGCCCCCGCGCGCTCGGGAACCGCAGCATCCTCGCCGCGCCCCACAGCGCCGCGATGCGCGACCGGCTCAATCGCGAGGTGAAGTACCGGGAGGAGTTCCGGCCCTTCGCGCCGGCCGTCCCCGCCGAGGTGGCGGAGCGCTACTTCGAGCTGCCGCCGGGCGGCGCGCGCCTGTGCCGGTTCATGTCGGGCGTCTTCCCCGTCCGCCCCGAGTGGCGGCAGCGCCTCGCCGCCGTGACCCACGTGGACGGGACGGCCCGCGTGCAGGCGGTCGATGCGGCGGTGTCGCCGCGCTTCCACGCGCTCCTCTGCGCCTTCGGGAGCCGCAGCGGCATCCCCGTCCTGCTCAACACCTCGTTCAACCTCGCCGGCGAGCCCATCGTGTGCCGCGCCGTCGAGGGGTACACGACCTTCCGGCGCTCGGGCATCGATCTCGTCGTGGCGGGCGGCTGCCTCGTCGGCAAGGCGCGGGCGAGCGCCGCGGAGCTGGAGGAGGCGGCATCGTGATCAAGCGGCGCAGCAGGTTCCGGAACGGCATCGCCGTCGCCGGCAGCATCGTCCCCTCGGCGGCCGACCTCGTGCGCGGGCTCTGGCAGGACCGCGCCCGCAAGCGCTGGCTCGTCCCGCTCGTGGTCTTCCTCTGCCTCACCGCGGTCCTGCTCCTCCTCGCGGCCAGCGTCGAGGCGCTCGCGCCCTTCATCTACTCGATCTTCTGATGGCGAGCGTCCCGCCCGATCTCCTGGCGGTGCTCGCCTGTCCCCGCTGCGCCGCGCCGCTGCGAGCGGGGCCCGCGAGCGTGCGCTGCGTCGCCTGCGGGCGGAGCTTCGAGGTCCGCGACGGGATCCCGGTCCTGCGCGGGCCGCTCGATCCGCGCGCCGACGAGGTGCGGGAGTTCTACTCGGCCGCCCCCTTTCCCGGATACCCGCCGCGGCACGGCTGGGCGGCGCTGCGGGCGCGGGCGCGGAGGAGCGACTTCGCCCGGCTCCTCGACGAGGCCATCGCGCCCGACGCCCGGGTGCTCGACGTGGGCTGCGGCACGGGGCAGCTCTGCCTCTTCCTCGCGACCGGCGATCGGCTCGTCGTCGGAGCGGACGTGACCCGCGCCTCGCTCGCGCTCGCGGCGGACGCGGCGCGGAGGTTCGGCCTCCGGGGCGTGCGGTTCGTGGAGACGGACCTGCGCGAGCCCGGCCTCCGTCCCGGCGCCTTCGACGTCGTGACGTGCTCCGGGGTCCTCCACCACACGGCGGATCCGGAGGCGTCGTTCCGCGCCGTGGCGCGGCTCGTGCGCCCCGGCGGGCTCGTGGTCGTGGGCGTGTACAACGCCTACGCGCGCTTCCCGCACCGGCTCCGCAGGGCCGTGGCGCGCCTCACCGGCCTCCGCTGGATCCCGCTCGACCCGGTGCTCCGCGATCGCGCCGCCGAGCCCGCCCGGCGGGTGGCCTGGCTGCGCGACCAGTACCGCCATCCCGAGGAGCACCGGCACACGCTCGCGGAGGTGCAGCGCTGGCTCGAGGCGGCGGGGTTCGCCTACGTGCGGGCGTACCCGAGCACCATCACGGCGGAGCCGCCCCTGGGCAGGGGCGGCCTCTTCGCCCCGGCGGAGGACAGCTGGGGCCTCGAGAACGTGCTTCACCAGCTGTCCTGGTGCTGGTCGCTGGGCCGGGAGGGCGGCCTCTTCGTGGTGATCGGAGAGGCGCGCGCCGATGCGCCCCGGGCGCACGCGTCGACGTGATAGGGATGCCGCGGCCGGCGCGGCGCGGTCGCCTCGCGGCGCGCGGCGGAGACGGAGGCGCCATGGCGCGAGCCAGATCCGGGTACGAGCTCTTCTACTGGCCGGGCATCCAGGGGCGCGGCGAGTTCGTGCGGCTCGCCTTCGAGGCCGCGGGCGTCCCGTACGACGACGTGGGCCGGCGGCCGGCGCGCGAGGGCGGAGGCGCGGCCGCCGTGGCGAGGCTGCTCGAGGAGGAAGGCCCCTGGCTCACGCCGTTCGGGCCGCCCGTGCTGCGCCACGGCCGCGTCCTCGTCGCGCACACCGCCGCGATCCTCGAGTACCTGGGCCCCCGCCTCGGCCTCGTGCCGCGCGACGAGGCGAGCCGGCGCCGGGCCCACCAGATCCAGCTCACCATCGCCGACCTCGTGAGCGAGGTGCACGACACGCACCACCCGGTGGCCGTGTCGCTCTACTACGAGGACCAGAGGCGGGAGGCGGCGCTGCGCGCCGGCGAGTTCGTCCGCACGCGCATCCCCATGCACCTCCGCTACCTCGACCGCGCCCTCGACTCGAATCCGCGCGGCCGGGGGCGGTGGCTGGTGGGCCCGCGGCCGAGCTACGCCGATCTCTCGACCTTCCAGGCCATCGCCGGGCTCCGCTACGCCTTCCCCGGCGCCATGCGCCGCCACGAGCGCCGCTTCCCCCGGCTCGCCGCCCTGCACGACTCGGTGGCCGCGCTGCCGGGGATCGCGGCCTACCTCGCCTCGGGGCGGCGGATCCCCTTCAACGAGCACGGCATCTTCCGCCGCTACCCCGAGCTGGATGTCGGTGTGCGCCGCCGGCGCTAGGCCTTCTCGAGCGCCTTCGCGATCTCGCCGACGATCGCCGTCCAGCCCTCCTGGTGGCCGCGGCCCAGCTCCGTGTCCGGCACGCCCACGTGCTCGAGCGTGAGCTGCGTGCCGCCGTCGCGGGGCGCGAGCTTCACCGTGACGGTGGTCTCGACGCCCTGCGTCCCCTCCGACATCCAGGTGAACTCGACGACCTTGGGGCGATCGAGGCGAACGAACCGCCCGTAGTGCGGCCAGGTGCGCCCCTGGTGCTCCATGGCGAGGAAGAAGAGGCCGTCGACCTTCAGGTCGACGATCTGCCGGGTGGTGCCGAACCAGCGCCGGAAGCGCTCCGCATCGGTCCAGGCGCGGAAGACCTCGTCCGGCGAGGCGCGGATGAGGCGGCTGACGTCGATGTTCAGGGGATTCATGTTCGCTCCTTCTTCTCGGCTTCGAGGAACTCCTCCAGGCGGTCGAGGCGCTCGTTCCAGAACCGCTCGTGGCGCTCGGCCCAGCTCGCCACCCTGCGCAGCGGCGCCGGCTCGAGGACGAGCACGTGCTCGCGCCCCCGGCGCAGGCGCCGCACCAGCCCCGCCCCCTCGAGCACCTTCACGTGCTTCGAGACGGCGTTGAGCGACATCGCGAAGGGCTCGGCCACGTCGGTGACGCGGGTGGGGCTCTTCGCGAGCCGCTCCACGATGGCCCGCCGCGTGGGATCGGCGAGGGCGGCGAACGCCTTGTCGAGCGCGGCTGGGCCCATGACGTTCAACCAGTAGGTTGAATAATCGCGACGCGGCCCGGCGTC
>DATDDC010000737.1:0-10064 GCA_036523995.1 Anaeromyxobacter sp. | reverse complement strand
GCGGCGGCGCCGGCAGCGCGACCCTGGCGCTGGGGCGCTTCGCGGGCGCGCCGAAGGCTGCGGACGCGGGGCGGCCGTGCGGGTACGGGCCCGCGAGCGGACCCACCGCGACCTGGAAGTACCCGACGAGCTGCTCGAGGGCGGCCGACTGCGCCGCGACCTCCTCCGCGGTGGACGAGAGCTCCTCGGCGGCCGACGCGTTCTGCTGGGTGACCTGGTCCACCACCGCCATCGCCTTCGAGACCTGGACGACGCCGCTCGACTGCTCCTGGGACGCGGCCGAGACCTCCTGCACGAGATCGGCGGTCTTCTTGATGCCGAGGACCAGGTCCACGAGGAGCTTCCCGCTCCGGTCCGCCACGACGAGGGAGCGCTCCGCGAGCTCGCCGATCTCCTTGGCGGCCTTCTGGCTGCGCTCCGCGAGCTTCCGCACCTCCGCGGCCACGACGGCGAAGCCCTTGCCGTTCTCTCCCGCCCGCGCGGCCTCGATGGCGGCGTTGAGGGCGAGCAGGTTCGTCTGGTACGCGATCTCCTCGATGATGGAGATCTTCGCGGCGATGGAATTCATGGCATCGACGGTGGCGGCCACGGCCTGGCCGCTCTCCTCGGCGCTCTGAGCGCCCTGCTTCGCCATCGCCTCGCTCTGGTGGGAGTTCTCGGCGTTCTGCTTGATCGAGGCGCTCATCTCCTCGAGCGACGTCGTCGTCTCCTCCACGCTCGCCGCCTGATCCGAGGTGCCGCGCGCGAGCTGCTGGGCCGTCGAGGACACCTGTGCGGACGCGGACCCGAGCGATTCGGCCCCGGCCCGGACCTCGCCGATGACGCTGCCGAGGCGCTCGGCCATCTCGCGCATCGCGGCCTGGAGCTCCCCGATCTCGTCGTGGCTCGTGACGTGGACCGCGTCCCGCAGATCGCCCCGCGCGATCCGCGACGCGGCCGCGACCGCCTCCCCGAGCGCGCGCTTGACGCCGCGGATCATGGTGATGCCCCCCGCCAGCAGCGTCACCACCGCGACGGCGAACGTTCCCAGCACCCAGGCGCGGGCGACCATCTCGGCCGAGACGGCTCGGCCGCGCGCCTCGTTGGCGCGCTGGCGGATCTCCTTCGCGCGCGCGTCCAGCGTCTCGAGGAGCTTCTGCGAATCGCGCCGGAGGCTCTCGAACGCGCCGCTGACCGCGTGCTGGAAGCCGGCCGCCTCCGCGAAGTTGTCGCTGTCGGCGGCGCCCGCGCGCTTGCGCGCCGCGGCCTCGAGCTGCTGCATGTCCTTCCGCCACGCCTCGAGCATCGGGCCCACGGGATGCGCGGACGCTTCCCCTTCCCGCATGGTCGCGTCGAACTGGCGCGCCGCGTCCGCCGCCTCGGAGGCGACCGCCTCCATCAGCTCGAGCGCGGAACGGTGGACCTCCGCGTCGAGGGTGCCGTTCTCGATGGCCGAGGCGGCGCTCACCGCCCGCCCCGCCGCCGTGGAGAGCCGGCCGAGCTCCTGGAGCTGCGGGACCGTGGCGCCCGAGTACACGTCGATCATGGACGTGAGCGAGGACATCGCGAGCAGCCCGGCCCCCCCGACGGCAGCGACGAAGAGCGCGGCGAAGAGGAGCAGGCCCAGCAGCTTGGTACCAAAACGAAGCCTCATGGCGCTGACCTCCTGCGCGGTGCCGCCCCCGCGGATGGAATCAGACGCTAGAGGAAACGGACGGTCGGTCGCAGCCCAGGCTCATGGTTCCCCTGCTGTGGGGATAGCCCAACATTGTGCAAATTCTCATGGACGACGATGCGATACCGATCCAATGCCCGTGGGTGAAATGCAATTCAACGATTCTATGCGCGCATCGGCGCTCCTGTGGGCCCCGACCTCACGTCCACCTGCCCCCGGGCGAGGTGGTGTCGCACCAGCGGTGAAGGAGAGGCGTGGCCGTCCGGCCCGGCGGCGCCGCCGGAGCGGCGCGAGGCAGGCTAGGCCGGGCGCTGGGTGCCGGCGCCCGCGAGCAGCGCGCGCAGCCCCTCGGCCGCGTCGGAGCCCTCGAAGGCGAAGCCCCCGGCCGCGTCGCGGAGCACCTGCGGGACCGAGGTCTCCGAGGGTCCGCACACCACCACCGGCAGCTTCAGGACCTTGGCCAGCTCGGCGAGGAGCGGCTCGAGGTCCTCGGCGGGGAGGAGGACGAGGGCGCCGAACGCGCCCGCCGCGAAGGGGCGCCACACGGGACGGAGCGCGCGATCTCCGGGCAGCTCCGTCACGTCCACGCGCACGCCGTCGCCGAGGGAGAGGCGGCCGAGGGTGCCGAAGCCCGCGGGAGGCTCCGCCTCCGCGGCGAAGCCGGGCACCGTCTGGAAGCGGGCCAGCGCGGCCTTCCGCGCCAGCGGCCCACCGCCGACCACGACGATCTTTCCCACCGTCTGCGCACCGGAGGAGCGCCCGCGCGCGATGCGGGCGCGGAGCGCGTGCAGCTCGTGCGCCGCGAGGAGCGGCGCCGAGTCCGGCAGGGGGGCGAGCCCCTCGGCGCGCCGCGCGTAGCCGCGCTCGAGCAGCGCCGCCACCGCCCGCATCGCCTCGAGGTCCGACGCCGGGCAGCGATCGACGATGTCGTCGAGCCGCCGCGGCTCCTCGAGGAGCGCCACCACCTCCTCGGTGACCGGGTGCAGGCCCGGGGGGATCTCGCTCGGGTCGACCGCCAGCTCGACGAGGTCGCCGGGCAGGGGCAGGGTTGGCAGGAGCCGCGCCACCTCGTCGGCCTGCCGGAGCCCCTCGAGCACGAGCTCGTCCACCTTGCGCTCGATGCGCTCCTCTGCACCGGAGGGCCCCGGCACGAACGCGAACTGGCCCTCGCGCCGCGTGAGGAGGCGGTACAGGGCCTTCTCTCCGACCGCCGCCCCCATGCGCGCGTCCACCACGCGCCCTTCCTCGAGGGCGATCTCGGCGCGCTCGCCCTCGCGCTCGACGCCGAGCCGGCCCGTCTTGCGGTTCACCGCGAGGATCTGGAGCAGGTCGACGAGCGGGATCTGCGCGAGGTTCCCCTCGATCTCGCGGCTCTCGCCCGAGACCGCCTTGGCCGCCTCCACCCGCCGGAAGATCTGCTCGATGCGCCCGAGCACCTCGTCCTGGTTGAAGGGCTTGCGCAGGTACGTGCCCAGCCGGGCGCGGTCGGCGTCCACGGCCTCGCCCGAGAGCACCACCGGGATCCGCTCGGTGCGCGGGTTCGTGCGGAGGATGCGGATGAAGGTGCGCGCGTCGAGGAGCGGGCAGCGCTCGTCGAAGATCACGAGGTCCGGGAAGCGCAGGATGGCGATCTGCAGGGCGCGCGAGCCGTCCCGCGCCGCGTGGACCTGGTAGCCCCGCTGCCGCAGGGCCGGGGCGAGCCTGCGCACCACGGCCTGGTCGGGATCGGCGATGAGGATCTTTCGGACCGGGGGCATGGGGGCGGCCTAGAGCGGCTGGAGGTCGTAGAGGCTCTGGAGCTTCGACACCAGGGCATCCACGAGCGGGACGTCGGAGGTGTGGAACATCCGGCCCGACGGCCCCACGATGAGCGCGTAGGCCGAGTGCTCGGACATGAGCAGCAGGAACTCGTGCGTCTCGAAGCGCTTGTCGCCGTCGAGGAAGACCTCGGTGACGAGCGGGTGCTGCGGCGCGGGCGCGTGGCCGCGAGGCCCGAGGAGGTAGACGCGCACGCTCGAGTCGCCGGAGCGCGCTGCAGCGTCGGCCTGCGGCAGGGCGGAGAGCACGGGCGCGCTCCCGACCCCGTCGCGCACGCCCACGTAGAGCACGCCGCGCGCCCGCGGGTCCCGGCCGATCTCGCGCGCCGCCTCCCGCTGCGCGGCGGCGACGAGCTCCGGGTCCACGTCGAGCCGCGCGGAGGGCGAGCTCTCGGGCACGTGCGCCGAGTCGGAGAGGAGGAGATCCGCGAGCTCCCAGAACGCCGCCGGCTCGAGGTCGCCGAGGTGGAGGCGGCGCAGGAGGGAATTGCGCTGCTCCTGCACCCGCGCCCTCGCCCAGTGGAGGAGCTCGTCGAAGTCCTCCCCGTCCTTGGGGAAGGTGGAGGCGCCCATGGAGAGGAGCACCGGGCAGACCCGCTCCACCTCGTGGATGCTGGGCTCCTTCTTCACCTCGTCGGCCGCCCGGCGGAGGAACATGAGCGCGCCGAAGGAGTCGGTCTCGGGGAGGAGCACGTAGTACTCGCTGTCCGTGAACTTGGCGAGGATGTCGGCGTCGCGGACGACCCGGGAGACGGCCGTCACGAGGTCGCGGACCGCGCGGCGGTAGAGGTCCCGGCCGGCCTCCTTGCGCATCTGCTCGGCGTTGTCGATGGAGAGGATGGCGAGCGAGAAGGAGCGGCCGTAGCGGCGGGCCTTGTAGAACTCCTTCCCCGCGTAGTCGACGAAGTAGGCGACGTTGTACGCGCCGGTGTCGCGATCGCGGAGCCCGATGCGCTCGAGCGCCTGGAAGCGGCGCGCGTTCCGCACCGCGATGGCGGCGAAGTCGGCCACGGTGAGGGCGGCCGCGTGCTGCTCGCCGCCGAAGGGCCCGGCCGACCGATCCGCCAGGAGCGCGAGCCCCACCGGCTCGTCGTCGGCGACGAGCGGCACCATGAACGCCTCGCCCGGAACCGCACCCGGCGAGTGGAAGGGCGCGCCGCCCTGCAGGGGCGGCTGCCACGCCGGGTCCTTGGGATCGATGCGCGGCGGGAGCCCGGACCGGTCCACCAGGCCGCGGTAGCTCTTGAGCTGGAGCTGGCCGCGCTCGTCCACGAGCCAGAGCGCGGCGCCCTGCGCGTCCGTCACGCGGGCGAGGACCGAGAGCGCCAGGTCCTGCAGGCGCTCCACGTCGAGCGTGGCCAGGATCTGGAGCCCCTGCCGGTAGAGCGCCTGCGACTTCGCGAGGTCGATGTTCTCGGTGAGGAGCTGGGAGTGCTCGCGCCGCAGCTTCACCCGGCCGAGGGCGCGATCGGCCACCGCCACGAGCTCGGCGCGGTCCACGGGCTTCGTGAGGAAGTCGGCGCAGCCGGCCTTCATGGCCTGGACCGCGAGCCGCACGTCGTCGTGGCCGGTGACCGCCACGGCCTCCACGTCCGGATCGCGCCGCTTCGCCTCGCGCACGAGGCCGATGCCGTCGAGGCCCGGCATGACCACGTCGGTCACGAGGAGGTCGAAGTGCTCCTCGGAGAGGAGCTTCAGCGCCTCCTCGCCGGAGGCCGCCGTGCGGGTCTGGTGCCCGGCGCCGGCGAGCACGTCGCGGAGCAGCTCCTGGAAGAACCGCTCGTCGTCGACGACGAGGATGCGCCCGGTCGCCATCTAGATGTCCGCCTCGCCCTCGAACACCCGCTCGGCGGGTCCCTTCATCGTGACGCGGGAGAGGTCCGCGGACACGGTGATCTCGAGGACGCCTCCGGGGAGGCGGACGGGGATGGGCGCGCCGGCCTTCGCGGCGCCGCGGCGGAGGGAGGCCACGGCCGCGGCGCAGGCCCCCGTGCCGCAGGCGTCGGTGAGGCCGGCCCCGCGCTCCCACACGACGAGATCGATGCCCTCCGGACCGGGGCGCGCGAACCCGACGTTCACGCCGCCCCGCACCGCCTTCTCGATGGCGGGCCCGACCTTGCCGGCGCGCTCGACGCTCGGCGCCTCCCGCTCGAAGAGGACGGCGTGCGGATTCCCCATGGACACGCGCACGGCGCGAAGCGTCTCGGCGCCCACCGTGAACTCGGCCTCGCCCTCGACCTTCGCGGCGCCCATCTCGACCGACACCGCGGCCACCTCGCCCGCCTCGCCGCGGTGGAGCGTGCAGGTCTTCGTGCCGGCGTCGGTGTCGATCCGCAGCGTGCCGTCGAGGCCGCGGCGCTCGGCGAGGTGCTTCGCGACGCAGCGGATGGCGTTCCCGCACATCTCGGCGACGGACCCGTCGGAGTTCGTGATGTGCATGGTCGCCGCCGCCCCCGGCGTGCGCGGCGGCAGGATCGTGACGAGCCCGTCTGCGCCGATGCCGCGGCGCCGATCGCAGATGCGGCGCGCGCGCTCGGGGGTCGAGAGCGGCCCCTCCACGAGCACGAAGTCGTTTCCGAGCCCATGATATTTCGCGAAGCGGAGCGCCACCGCGGCGCATCATAACGCGGGCGACCGGATCCACCTGCCAATGCGGGGTCTCGTCCTCGGGCGGCGGATCCTGGATCCCCCTTCCCGCATCTAGATGTATGTAAGGTCCGCTCGGAAGGCGCCGGGCGCCCGGCCGCGCGCCCTCTCCTTTGGGCAGGCGGCCTTCGGTTCGAATAGAACAGGGAGAGCGCTCGTTTGATCCCCATCAGAGCACGGAGTACTCTGCAGGGCCCGATCGGGACTCGAGGTGCCATGCCGCGGCGGATTTCCTGGAAAACGCACCTGATCGCAGTTGCTTGCCTTCTGGGGGCGGCGGCCTGCGATCGGGACGAGATCGCCTATTTCCGGGTGCCCAAGCCGGCGCCGACGCTGGCCGCTACCGCGCCCGCCCCGGCTCCCGACGTCGCTCCCGCGCAGCGGCCCGCGTCGGGAGGCCTCCGCTGGACGCTTCCCGCCGGATGGACGGAAGCCCCCGGGGGCCAGATGCGCTTCGCGACGCTGAAGCCGCCGGTGCTGGGGAAGATCGATGGCTCGGTGGTCGTCCTCCCCGGCCCCGCCGGCGGCGAGCTCGCGAACGTGAACCGCTGGCGGAACCAGATCGGCCTCCCGCCCATCGACGAGGCCGGCCTCGCCACGGCGCGCAAGGTCATCCAGACCAAGGCCGGCCCGCTCAAGATCTACGACTTCACGAACGGCGGAAAGGACGGGAGCCGGGTCGTGGCCGGCCTCACCGAGTCCGGCGGGAACACCTGGTTCGTGAAGCTCTCGGGCGACGCGGGCTCGGTCGGCGCCGCCCGCGACGACTTCATGAAGCTCTTGAGGAGCCTTCGCTTCGAATGAACAAGTACAGCCAGAAGCTCTGGGACGCGATCACGTCCCTCTCGCTCACCATCGTGTGCCTCGCGCTACTCATGGTGCTCGTCGTGGCCTGCACGCTCGCCCAGGTGCGGCTCGGCACGTTCGGCGCCGTGAGCCTCTACATGCGCGCCTGGTTCTACTGGATGGACCTCGGCGCCTTCCGCATCCCCATCTTCCCCGCCGGGGCCACGGTCGGCCTCGTCCTCATGGTGAACCTCGTCGCCGCCCAGGCGAAGCGGCTCGAGCTCTCCTGGGGAAAGTCCGGCATCTGGGTGGTGCACGCCGGGCTCATCCTGCTGTTCGTGGGCGAGTTCGTGACCGGCGCCTTCCAGGTCGACGGGCGGCTCGCCATCGAGGAGGGGCAGACGGTCGACTTCGTCGAGGTCCCGCGCCACGTGGAGCTCGCGGTGACGGACGTGACGGACCCCGCCTCGGACGAGGTCTTCGGCATCCCCGAGACGGCGCTCGCCCGCGGCGGCACCATCCCGCTCCGGTCCGGCAACCACGAGACGCCGCTCACCGTCCGCGTGAAGCGCTACCACCGGAACGTCCTGTTCATGAACGCCGGCCCCACGCTCCCCGCCGTGGGCGCGGACCAGGGCGCCGGCGTGAACGTCGCCATGCAGGAGATCGCGCCGGTCACCACCGACGACCGCATCGACACCTCCGCGGCGGTGGTGGAGATCCAGGCGGGCGGCAGGACCCTCGGCACCTGGCTCGCCTCGAACGCCATCGAGTCGCCGCAGCCCTTCACCTACGGCGGCAGGCGGTACGAGCTCGCGCTCCGCTCGCAGCGCCAGTACCTCCCCTACTCGCTGACGCTCGAGAAGTTCCGGCACGACGTCTACCCGGGGACGGACATCCCCAAGAACTTCTCGTCGCTGGTGCGGCTCAGGAACCCCGGCACGGGCGAGGACCGGAACGTCCTCATCTACATGAACCAGCCGCTCCGCTACGACGGGAAGGCGTTCTACCAGGCGAGCTTCGGCAAGAACGACACGCTCTCGATCCTGCAGGTGGTGTCGAACCCGGGCTGGCTCCTCCCCTACGTCTCGACCGTTTTCGTGACGCTCGGGCTCCTCATCCACTTCGGGATCTCGCTCCGGCGCGGCGTGCGTCGCGCAGGCGCGGCGGCCGCAGCCCGGGCCGCGCAGGAGGCATGAAGATGGAAGCGCGAAAGAACCCCGGCGGCTCCCAGGGCATCGTGAGGAAGAGCACGATACCGATCCGGACGCTCGTCCCCTACGCGGCCGCGGTCCTCGCCCTCGCCGCGGCGGCCACGCCGCTCCTGCCGCGCACCGAGGTGCGCGGGTTCGACCTCGACGGGTTCTCGCGGCTGGCGGTGCTCGAGGGCGGCCGCGTGAAGCCCATCGACTCGGTGGCGCGGAACGCGCTCCTCGTCATCCGCGGCACGCAGTCGTTCCCGGACGGGAGCGGGCGGACCATCGGCGCGCGCGAGTGGCTCCTCGACGTGCTCTTCCGGCCCGAGGTCGCCGACCGGCAGCCGGTCTTCCAGATCGACGATCCCGAGGTGCTCGGGCTCATCGGCCTGCCGCAGACCTCGCAGCGCCGCTTCCCCTTCACGGCGCTCCTGCCCTACGTCCAGGAGATCGAGCGGCAGGAGCAGGCCGCCCGGCAGGTCGAGTCCGCCCTGCGCACGCGCTTCCAGTCGGCCATCGTGAACCTCTACGACCGCGCCTTCCTCTACTTCCGCCTCAAGAACAGTCTCCAGGTCTCCGGTAGCCCCGGCCTCCTCATCGAGGTCGCCTCGGCGGCCCAGCCCGGCGCCGCCCAGCGGCACCAGGCGCTCGCGGGCCTCGCCTGGTTCCGCCCCATCGCGCCTTCGCCCGGACAGGGGCCCGAGGCCTGGAAGAGCATCGGCGAGTCGCTCCGCCGCGCGGGGCAGGGCGACGTGAACCCGGCGCTCGTGCCCTGGGGCCGCCTCGCGGTGGCGTGGCACGAGCAGGACGCGGCGTCGTTCAACCGCGCCGTGGCCGACCTCGGAGCCATCGCCACCGGCGCCGCGGAGCGCGCCCCGGACATCCGGCGCGTGGGCCAGGAGGTGCTCTTCAATCGGGCCGAGCCCTTCTACGTCGGCATCATCATCTACGTGCTCGCCTTCCTGTTCGTCGCCGCCTCGTGGCTCTGGTGGCCGGACGTGCTCCGCCCGGCGGGGTTCGGATTCTTCGTGGCGGGCACGCTCGTCCACACCGTCGGCCTCGGCGCGCGCATCTTCCTGCAGGGGCGGCCGCCGGTGACGAACCTCTACTCCTCGGCGGTGTTCGTGGGCTGGGTGGCGATCATCGTCGGCGTCGTCCTCGAGCGGATGTACCGTCGCGGCTTCGCCACCGCCGTGTCGGCCGCCATCGGCGTCGTGACGCTCATCATCGCGCACCACCTCTCCACCGACGGGGACACGATGGAGATGATGCGGGCGGTGCTCGACTCGAACTTCTGGCTCGGCACCCACGTCATCACCATCACCATCGGCTACGCCGGCACCTTCCTGGCGGGCGCCATCGCCATCGCCTGGACGTTCCGCGAGCACCTCGTCCCGCGCCTCGACCCCTCCACGGGCAAGATGCTCTCCTCCATGGTCTACGGCGTCATCTGCTTCGCGCTCTTCTTCAGCTTCCTCGGCACCGTGCTCGGCGGCATCTGGGCCGACCAGTCCTGGGGCCGCTTCTGGGGCTGGGATCCGAAGGAGAACGGCGCGCTCCTCATCGTCCTCTGGAACGCGATCATCCTCCACGCCCGCTGGGGCGGCTTCGTCCGCGAGCGCGGCATCATGGCGATGGCGATCTTCGGCAACGTCATCACGTCGCTCTCCTGGTTCGGCGTGAACATGCTCGGCGTGGGCCTGCACTCCTACGGCTTCATGGACAAGGCCTTCTGGGCGCTCTCCGCCTTCATCGCCTCGCAGCTCGTGCTCATGGGGCTCGCGCTCCTGCCGCGCAGGCCCTCGAAGGCGGGCGCCGTCGCCGCGGAGGCGAGCCGGGCCGGCTGAACGGGCTCGTCGTGGCGAGGGCGTAGGAGCCGACGGGGTCGCGGCGAGCGCGGTCCCTCCAGGCGGGCTGCGCGGCAGCCGGCGGGCCCGCGGTCGAGGCGGCGCGGCGGGCGGCGCG
>DATDDC010000736.1:0-3178 GCA_036523995.1 Anaeromyxobacter sp. | reverse complement strand
CGACCTCGACCCCGACCTCGACCGCGACCTCGACCCCGACCTCGACCGCGACCTCGACCCCGACCTCGACCCCGACCCCGACCTCGACCCCGCCTCCGCCCCCGACGGCCGAGCCCGGAGGCCGGCGCCGGAATTCGCGCGCCGACGGCGGCGGCGAGATAACATCCCGGCCCTCGAATCCGGTGCCGCCGGCCGGGAGGTGCTCGTGCGTTCTCTCGCGGTGAAAGCGGTCCTCGTCCTCGCCGCCGTCCTCGCCGCATACCTCGCGCTCTGGCCCGTGCCCATCGAGCCCGTGGCCTGGCGCCCGCCGCCGGCGCCGAAGCTCCCCGCGGACGACCGGCTCCGAGGCGTGGAGCGGCTCCTCCCCGGCGTGGCGCTCGGGCCGGAGGCCGTGGCCATCGATCCGCGCGGCCGTCCCTGCACGGGCACGCGCGACGGGCGCATCCTCTGCCTCGACCCCGCCACCGGCGCGTACGAGCAGCGCGCCGTCACGGGCGGCCGGCCGCTCGGCCTCGCCTTCGACCGGAGCGGCAAGCTCTACGTCTGCGACGCGAGGAAGGGCCTCCTCGCCGTCTCGACGTCCGGCGCGGTGGAGACGCTCGCCACCGGCCACGCGGGAGTGCCCTTCGGCTTCACCGACGACGCGGACGTGGGACCGGACGGCACGGTCTACTTCACGGACGCGTCCTCGAAGTTCGGCATCGGCCAGCCCCGCGAGGACGTGCTCGAGCACGGCGGCCGCGGGCGGCTCCTCGCCTACCACCCGGAGACCGGCAAGACGGAGCTCCTCCTCGCAGGCCTCCAGTTCGCGAACGGCGTCGCCGTGGCCGGAGACGGCAGCTACGTGCTCGTCAACGAGACCGGCGCGTACCGCGTCACGCGCTACTGGCTCGCGGGCCCCCGCCGCGGCACGGCCGAGCCGTTCATCGAGAACCTGCCCGGGCTGCCCGACAACCTGACCTGGTCGGCCTCGCGCCGCGCCTTCTGGGTGGCGCTCTTCTCGCCGCGCGTCCCGGCGCTGGACGTCCTCGCGCCGTACCCGTCCCTTCGCAAGGTGGTGCTGCGGCTCCCCCGCTTCGTGCAGCCCGAGCCGGCGCCGCACGCGCTCGCCGTGGCCGTGGACGAGGGCGGGCGCATCGTGGAGACGCTCCACGACGGCTCGCCGGGCGCGTTCGCCCCCGTGACGAGCGTCCGCGAGCACGGCGGGTTCCTCTGGCTCGGGAGCCTCGAGCAGGGCGCCCTCGGGCGGATCCGGGCGCCGCCCGTGTACTGATCCGGCGAGCGCAGGGGCAGCCGGATGAGGCTGCCCCGGAGCGAGCGGGGGACCGGGGGGTGCGGCGTCATCGCGCCCCCCGGCATGATGATACGAGGACCAGGGCCGCGAAGCCGAGCATGCCGGCCGCCCAGCCGAGGAGGACGAGGCCTGCGGCGACCGCCCTCGGGCCGACCACCGTCCGCCCCTGGATCACGGCCGAGCGCCGCCGGATCGCGGCGAGGCCCTTCGCGCCCACGAACAGGGCTGGCACGGCGAGGAGCGCGCAGGCGAGGAGGAGGAGCGCCCGCGCCACCCTCAGCGCTCCGCGGCCGCGAGGAGCTTCGCGGCCGCAGCGGCGGCGGCGACGCCCGCGGCGCGCACGCGCTTTCGCCGTCCGGTCTCCCCGGCGAGGAGCGCCACGTCCGCGCGGCGGAGGCCGAGCGCGCCCGCGAGGAAGGCGAGCAGCGCCGCGTTCGCCTCGCCCTCCACGGGCGGCGCGGCGAGCTGGATCTTGAGCCGGCCGTCGTGCTCGCCCACGATGCGCGTCCGCGATGCCCGCGGCTGCACCAGGATCTCGAGCACGGCGCCGCCCGCCCCGTCTCGCGCCCAGGAAGGCGAAGGGTTCACGGTTCGCGCACCCCGATGAGGACGATCTTGCCCCGGTCCGCCTTCTCCACCATGTGCTCGAGGTCCATGACGAGGGTCGCGCCGGCCTCGATGGCGAGGACCCGGCCCCCGGCCTCGCGCAGGACCTCCACCGTGTCCGGTCCCACGGCGGGGAGATCGAAGCGCCGGTCCTGCCCCGGCTTCACCGCCTTCGCCACGACGAAGCCGCCGGACTTCGCCAGCTCGCCGCCGCGGCGGATGCACGCGTCCGTCCCCTCGAGCGCCTCGACGGCGAGCGCGACCCGGTGCTTCACGACGACGGTCTGGCCGAGGTCGAGCCGGCCGATGCCGCGCGCCAGCTCGAGGCCGTAGCGCGCGTCGGCGAGCTCCTCGTCCGTCGGGGCGTGCCTGCCGAGGACGCCCTCGGGGGCGAGCCGGTCGGCGAGGAAGGGCGTGGGATCGATGATGGGGACGCCCTCCTCCTCCAGGAACCGGGCGAAGGCGCGGAGCAGGTTGTCGTCGGAGCGGATGGCGACGCGCGCCAGCACCTTGAGCCCGGTGGCGTCGAGCATGGCGTCGGCGAAGAAGCGCTTCTTGGTGATGGCGCCGAGCATCACGGTCTGGGCCGCGCCTCCCGCCCGGAGCGCCTCGAGCATGTGGCCGAGCTGGCCGAGCTTCACCCAGGTGAGCACGTCCACGAGCCCCGCCAGCGCCGGATCGGTCTCGTTCCGGTGCGCGACCGCCACGACGCGGTGGCCGGCGCGCCGGGCGCTCTCGGCGAAGAGGAGCGGGAAGCGCCCTCCCCCTGCGATGAGGCCGATGGTCTGCATGGATGGGATGCTACCGCGTGATGCCGCGCTGCGATTCCTTCACGAAGCGGATGAGGTGCGCGATCTCCGGGTGGGCGCCGAGCTCCTGCTCGAGCTGCGCCACCGCCTCCGCGAGGCCCAGGTTCGAGCGGAAGAGGACCTTGTACGCCTGCTTCACGCGCCCGATCTGCTCCTCCGTCATGCCGGCGCGCTGCAGCCCCACGGTGTTGAGGCCCGCCAGCTCGGCGCGGCCCCCCGTCACCATGCAGTAGGGCGGCACGTCCATGGCGACGCCGGTGAGCCCGGAGACGAAGGCGAGGCGCCCGATGCGCGTGAACTGGTGCGCGGCGGCGAGGCCGCTGATGTGGACGTGGTCCTCGATGAGGATGTGGCCGGCCAGGGCCACCGAGTTCGCGATGATGGCGCCGTCGCCGATGGTGCAGTCGTGGCCCACGTGGCTGTAGGCCATGAACAGGCAGCCGTTCGCGATGGTGGTGACGCCGCCGCC
>DATDDC010000735.1:0-6698 GCA_036523995.1 Anaeromyxobacter sp. | reverse complement strand
CGTCGAACGCGTCGCACGGGGCCGCGAGGCGCGTCGTCCCGAGGTAGGAGCGGACCTCGGGGTCCTCCCCCACGGTCGTGCCGTGGACGGGGGCGTAGTGCATGAGCACCACCTTCTTCGGGACGTCGAGCTGGGCGAGCGCCGCCTCGAGCTTCAGCGCCTCGTTCACCGCCTCCTGGACGAAGGCCTTCACCACCGGCTCGCCGAAGGCCTGGAGCATGCCGCGCTCGAACCCGCCGCCAAAGCCCTTCACGCCGGCCACGCCGAGGCGCCTGTCGAAGATCGCGTGATCGCCGTCGAGCACGAGGATGTTCACCTCGCCGAGGAGGCGGCAGATGTCCTTCACCGCGCCCCCGTCGAAGTCGTGGTTTCCGAGCACCGCGGCGCAGGGGACGCGCAGCTGGGCCAGCGCCTCGGCCAGCGTCTCCGCCTCGGCCACGAGCCCGTGATCGGTGAGGTCGCCGCCCAGGACCAGCCCCTCCGCCTCGCCGTTCACCGCCTTGACGAGCTCGCGGAAGCGGCCGTGCTGGTCCTGCCTGCAGTGGAGGTCAGCGACCGCCGCCAGCCGGAAGGTCCCGTTCCCGTCCGCCATCCGTCGCAGCCCCCGTTCCGCGATCGAGCTCGTCCCAGCGCCGGCCGTCCTCGTAGCCGAGCTGGGTGAGGTCGTGGCCGTACTGCACGCGCGAGATGAGGTTCCCGCGGCAAAGGGGGCGCGGGTGATCCGTCCCGAGCTCCGCCTCGACGCGCGCGAGCAGGAGCTCCATGACCCGGTCCGGCACCTTCGTGCGCTCCCCCGGATACGCGAAGCGGAAGAGGAGGAGGTGCGAGAGCAGGACCTCCCAGTAGCGATCGAAGCGGAAGAGGAGCCGCTCCCAGTCGAGCTCCTCGCCGAGCGCCCGGACGAGGTGGTTCACGTCGGCGCCGTCGTAGCGCTCGCGCTCGAGCACGAAGGATTTCGACCAGATCATCTCCTCCGGAGGCGAGAGGAGGACGTCCACGCCCATGGCGCACCCGGGCCGGGCGTGCTCGAACCAGAGGTCGTCGACGGTGGCCACGCCGTTCCCGGACGAGAAGATGAGGTCCACGAACCACTCTCCCCGGAAGCCCTTGGCGATCCAGGTGGGGTCCTCGACGTGGGCCCGGAAGCCGGCGCCCTCCAGGACCCGGAGCGCGTCCTCGAGGTCGCGCTCGCGGATGAAGAGGTCGAGGTCCTTCGTGTCGCGGAAGATGCCCGTGTACTCGAAGAACGCGTGGGCGCCCGCCACGAGGAACGGCACGCGCGAGCCGGCGAGCGCCCGCAGCGCGTCGGCGCGCGCGTCGAGCTCGCCCTGGCAGCGGTCGCGCGTGGTGATCTCCTCGCCCGAGAGCGGCGTCATGCCGTCAAGGTGGGTCGCGCCCCCGCGCAAAAGGAAGCCGGGGGGCGCCGAGGGCGCTTGCCCGCGCGCCGGGCGTCACCACGTTCTCCCGAGGGAGGACGGATGGGCTTCCGTGAGGTCGGCCTGGCCGCGGCCGTCGTCCTCCTCTCCTGCGGCGAGCGGAGCGGCGAGGCTCGAACGGCCGCGCCGGGGGCTGGCGAGGGGGCGGCCCCCGCGGACCGGGCGAGCGAGCGCCCGCCGAGCCTGGAGCGCGGCGACCGCCACGCCAGGGCCGCGGCGCGCCGGTCACTGGTCGTGAAACGCGTGGAGGGCACGCTCTCGCGCGTCGGCGAGCGGCAGGTCGTGATCCGGCGGCGGGGAGGCCCGGAGCTGTCGCTGCGCGTCTCCCCCCGGACGAAGGTGACGATGAACGGACGCCCG
Organism: Anaeromyxobacter sp.; assembly: GCA_036523995.1. Taxonomy (GTDB): domain Bacteria; phylum Myxococcota; class Myxococcia; order Myxococcales; family Anaeromyxobacteraceae; genus Anaeromyxobacter. The sequence continues at coordinate 4,902 of DATDDC010000735.1, read as the reverse complement.
GCCGGGCTCGAGCGCCTGCGCGAGGGCGCCGAGGTGCGCGCGGCCTACCAGACCGGCGACGGGGGGCGGCCCACGGCGCTCTCCATCGAGGCGCAGTCCGCCCCCGGCCCGGAGAGCGGCGGCAGGTGGAAGGACGAGCCGGTGATCCCGGGTCCGGACAGCCAGGGCTAGCGATGGCCGCGGCCGCGGCCCGCGAGGTCCGCAGGCACCACGGTCCCGTTCCCGAACCGCTCCGAGATGGCGTCCACCGCCGCGTCGAGCGCCTTGCGGCGCTCGTCCTCCGGCGAGGGCGGCGGGCCGGGCTCGCCGAAGAGGTCGAGCTGTCCTCGCTCGCCCTCGCCCGCGAAGCCCGAGACGGAGATCCCGGTGAGCCGGATGGAGCGGCCGAGGTCGACGCGCGGGAGGAGCCCGCGCGCCGCCTCGAAGATGGCCCGGTCGCCGTCGGTGGGCCGCTCGAGCGTCACCCGGCGCGTGACGAGCGAGAAGTCCGCGTACTTCACCTTGAGCGTGACGACGCGCCCGGCGAGGCCGCAGGCCCGCAGCCGCCGCCCCACCCGCGCCGCCTGGGCGAGGAGCTCGGGCAGGAGCGCCGCCTCGCCGCGCAGGTCCTCGCCGAAGGTCTCCTCGGCGCCCACGGACTTCGAGCCCTCGTCGGAGACGACCTCGCGCGGATCCTCCCCGTGGGCCAGGGCCCGGAGCGCCTTCGCGTGGTTGGCGCCGATGACGGAGGCGAGCGCCACCTCCGGCGTGCGCCCCAGGTCGCCGATGGTGGCGATCCCGATCTTGCGCAGGGCCTCCTCCGTCACGCGCCCGACGCCCCAGAGCTTGGAGACGGGCAGCGGCGCGAGGAAGGCGGCGGTCCCGCCGGGCGGAACCACGACGAGGCCGTCGGGCTTGCCGAGGTCCGTCGCGATCTTCGCGGCGAGCTTCACGTCGGCGACGCCGGCCGAGACCGCGAGCCCGCAGTCCGCCCGCACCTCGGCCTTGATGGCCCGGGCGATGTCCTCGCCGCCGCCGTGGAGGGCGCGGCTCTCCGTCACGTCGAGGAAGGCCTCGTCGAGGGAGAGCGGCTCCACGAGCGGCGTGTAGCGCCGGTAGATGCCGAAGACGCGCTCGGAGAGCGCGCCGTAGCGGTCGAAGCGAGGGGGCAGGAAGACGCCGTCCGGGCAGAGGCGGCGCGCCCGCGCCGTGGGCATGGCCGACCGCACGCCGAAGCGCCGCGCCTCGTAGCTCGCCGCGCAGACGACGCCCCGCCGCGACGGCCCGCCCACGATGACCGGGCGGCCGCGCAGCGACGGGTCGTCGAGCTGCTCCACCGACGCGTAGAAGGCGTCCAGATCGAGGTGGAGGATGGTCCGCCCGCCGCCCATCAGCCGTCCTTCTACAGGGCCGGGCCCACGTCCGCGGCCCTTTCGTGACGCCCTCCGACTTGACCTAGGTCAAGTACGCGGGTAAGTACTCTTTCATGGACGGCTCCGTGCAGAACAGGCGTATCGGCCCGCCCCGGCCGGGCATCGCGGAGAGGATCTGGGACGCCGCCCGGTCGGAGTTCTCGAAGCGCGGCTACCACGGCGCCCGCGTGCAGGGCATCGCGCGGGGGGCCTCGTGCAACGTCGCGCTCATGTACCGTCACTGGGCGTCAAAACGCGCGCTCTACCTCGACATCCTCCGAGCCGTGTGGCTCACGGTGGCGGGCGAGATCGCGCGGCTCCTCGAGCACGATTCGGCCGGTCCCGCCGCGGTCGTGGGCGCCTACCTCGACGCGATGATGAAGGACCCGATGGGCGCGCAGATCCTCATCCGCGAGTACCTCGACGGCGCCCCCTTCTTCGCCCAGCTCGCCCAGGCCGAGCCCTCGATCCTGGACCCGGTGCGCCGGGCGGCGTCGGCGCTGGCCGCGGACGGGAACGGCGGCGCCCTCGATCCCATCCTCACGGTCGTGACGGTGGGCGGGCTCTCCGCGCTCGTCGCCGCCGCGCGCGAGGCGGCGCGCCCGTTCCTGGCCGAGCCCATCTCGCCGGAGGCGTGGCGCCAGCACGTCTTCGACCTGCTCGTGAACGGCCTCAAGCCCCCGGAGCGCGTGAACGGCGGCACTCCCGCCGGCGTGTGATCGACCGGCGCGCTTGCCGTTTCGACGTTCCGGCGTAGTCTCTCCTGCCCATGCGGGTCGACGTCGCCATCGTCGGGGCGGGCATCCAGGGCTCGTCCGTCGCCCTGCGGCTCGCCCAGGCCGGCCGGAGCGTGGCGGTCCTGGAGCGCGCCATCCCCGGGGCCGAGGCCTCGAGCGCCGCCGGCGGCATCCTCTCGCCGGGCGTCGAGGCGGTCGAGCCGGGGCCCTTCCACTCGCTCTGCCGCGCCTCGCTCGACCGCTACGAGGCGTTCGCCCGGGAGGTCGAGGCGCTCTCCGGCATGTCCGTCGGCTACCGGGCCCTCGGCACGCTCGAGGTCGCGCTCGACGACGAGCACGCGAAGGTGCTCGCCGCGCGTGCCGAGAAGATGCAGCGGCATCGACTCCCGGTGGAGGTGCTGGACGACGCCGCGGTCCGGCGCCTCGAGCCGGCCCTCTCCCGCGAGGCCCGCGGCGCGCTCTTCTTCCCCGGCGAGGCGTCGCTCGATCCGAGGCCGCTCGCCCGCGCGGTGTACGTGGCCGCCGCGCGCGCCGGGGCCATCTTCGTCACCGGCCAGGTGAAGCGGATCGCCGTGGAGGGCGGCCGCGCGGCCGGCGTCGATCACGACCGCGGCCGCATCGACGCGGAGCAGGTCGTCCTGGCGGCGGGGAGCTGGAGCCTCCTCGTCGAGGGCCACGGCCTCCCGGCGGGCGCGGTGCGCCCCGTCCGCGGACAGATCGCCATCCTCGACACGCGGCCGCCGCTGCTCTCGCGCGTCGTCTTCTCGGGGCACGGCTACGTCGTCCCCCGCCCCGACGGCCGGATCCTCACCGGCTCCACCATGGAGGAGGTCGGCTTCGAGAAGGCGGTGACGGCCGGCGGCCTGCGCCACGTGCTCGACGTCGCCATCGGCATCGCGCCCGCCCTGGAGCACGCGCCGGTGGTCGAGACCTGGTCGAACTTCCGGCCCGCGAGCCCGGACGGCGAGCCCATCCTCGGAGCGGGGACGGTGCCGGGGCTCTTCTACGCGACCGGGCACACCCGCAACGGCATCCTGCTCGCGCCGATCACCGCGGACGCCATCGCCGCGGCCATCCTCGGGCGCCCCGCGCCGGTGGATCTCGCGCCGTTCTCGCCGGCCCGGCTCGCCGCGCTGATGGGGAAGAGGCGGGACTGAACGCGAACGGCGCTGCGCGCGGCCGACCCCGAGCTCGTCCCGCGCGGCCGCGCCCTCGCTCACTCCACCCAGTCGGCCACGAACACGTTCGTCTCGCCGGGCCGCCGCCCGTTCCGGTTCGAGGCGAAGACGAGCTTCCTCCCGTCCGGCGAGAACATCGGGAACCCGTCGAAGGTCTCGTTCGTGGTGATGCGCTCGAGGCCGGTCCCGTCGTCGTTCACCATGTAGATGTCGAAGTTGCGCCCGCGCGGATCGCCGACGTTCGAGGCGAAGAGGATGCGCCGGCCGTCCGGGTGGAAGAACGGCGCGAAGCTCGCCGCGCCGAGGTGCGTCACCTGGCGCACGTCCGTGCCGTCGGCGTTCATCACGTAGATCTCGAGCTTCCCGGGCTTGACGAGCTTCCGCTCGAGGAGCCTGCGGTACTCGGCGAGCTCCTCCGGCCCGGAGGGACGGCTGGCGCGGAAGACGATCCGCTTCCCGTCCCGGGAGAAGAAGGCGCCGCCGTCGTAGCCGGGGGCGCTCGTGAGGCGCGTGAGGCCGGAGCCGTCGAGGCGAACCTTGTAGAGGTCGAGATCGCCGTCGCGCGTCGACGTGAAGACGATCCAGCCGTCGGCGGAGATCGTCCCCTCGGCGTTGTAGGTGCCCGGCGCGGGCAGGAGCGCGCGGACGTCGCTCCCGTCCGGGCGCGCGGTGTAGAGCTGGTAGTCGTAGAGCGCCCAGACGTAGCCCTGCGACATGTCCGGCCGGGGCGGGCATTCCGGGCTCCCCTCGTGCGTCGAGGAGTAGAGGATGCGGGACGCGTCCGGGAAGAAGTAGCCGCAGGTGGTCCGGCCCTTGCCCGTCGAGATGCGGCGGACGCCCGAGCCGTCCGCGCGCATCACGTACTCCTGATCGCAGGGCTGCCCCTCCGGCGTCGCCTGGAAGACGAGCTCCCTTCCGTCGAAGCTGAAGTACGCCTCCGCGTTCTCCCCGCCGAAGGTGAGCTGCCGGACGTTGCGGAGGTGGCGCTCGCCGGGGAGCGCCGGATCGGGGGCGGCCGCCGCGGGCGGCGCCTGCTGCGACGCGCAACCGGCGGCGACGAGGACGAGGGCGAGGGACTGGGCGCGCATGAAACGGATGCTCGCGCGACCGGCCGGGTCGGTCGCTTCCCCATGTGGGGCACCGCGCATCCCTCGTTCGGCCCCTCGTCCGCCAGGCCCCCGTTTGGCTTCCGCTCCCTTCCGTGGCAAGCTCGCTCCCGATGGCTCGCCCGCTGTGCCGCGCGGGGCTCGTCCTCCTCGCGGCCGCCTGCTCGCGTAACCCGGTTCCCGCTCCAGCGCCCACGCTTGCGGTGCCCGCTCCGGCAGCGCGCGCCTCCGTCTCGGGGCCCGCGGCCGCGATCCGCACCTCGCCGCAGCTCGAGCCGCGCCCTGCATCCAGGCGCCCTCCCTGCCTTCCGGACGATACGCGCGCCTCGCCGGGGGTGCTCGCGGAGGAGGCGGCCGACGCGCTCGCGCACGGCGCCAACGACCGCGCGCTCGCGTGCTCGGAGGAGGCGATCCGCCTCGCCCCGCGGCTCGTCCCCGCGCTCGTCGCTCGCGCGGGCGCGCTCGCGGCGCTCGGCCGCCTCGACGAGGC
>DATDDC010000734.1:0-3883 GCA_036523995.1 Anaeromyxobacter sp. | reverse complement strand
CTCGGCGAACCGGCAGACGTTCGGCAACGCCATGATCGTGGACCCGTGGGGCGTGGTGCTGGCGCGCTGCCCGGACGGCGAGGGCGTGTGCGTCGCGCCCTTCAACCGCGCCCGGCTGGAGCGCGTGCGGCAGGAGCTGCCGGCGCTGAAGCACCGGAAGCTCTAGCGCGGCGGGCGGGCGAGCCTCTAGAAGACGAACAGGATGCCGAGGGCGAACGAGACCCTCTTCGTGTCCGAGAGGTCCCAGCTCGTCGAGGACCCGAAGTCCTTCACCCAGGACTTCGTCACGTCCGCAAAGAGGTAAGTGTGGTTGATCCCCGTGTCCAGGTCGAGCTCGCGGGCGAGCCCGGAGTCGAGGAAGTCGAGCAGGAAGGCGAGTCCCGCCGTCGCCGAGTAGCCGTTCGTCGCGCCCTTCTTCCCCATCGCTCCCGAGCTGCCGGTGATCCACCAGTTGTAGCGCTCGAGCGCGACGCGGCCGTACGGCGCGAAGGGGATGCCCACGCGATCCGCGAGGAGGTCGAAGCGGTAGGTGAGGGTGAGGCTCGTCGGGACGATGTTGAAGGTGGTCGTCTCGGCGGAGCGGATGTTCGTGAGGTTGCCGTTGCCATCCTTCTGGTAGCCGTGTCCCGAGTTGCGGAAGTATCCGGTCCGGAAGCCGACCTCGAGGGCTCCCGGGAACGTGAAGATCGCCCGGGAGATGCCGGCGCGGAACATGTACTGCCGGTCCTTCCCGAAGACGTCCTGGTACGGCAAGGGCTCGGCGAGGCCGGCCTGGGCGTCGATGCTGGGGCGGTACGGCCCGGCGCCGAGCTCGAATGAGCCGATGCGCGGCGACTCTCCCCGCGCCGTCGCCGGCCCGGTGGAGAGCAGGAGCGATACGAGGAGCAGGCTCCGCTTCAAGGCCTCCTCCGGCGGAGCGCGAGGAGGGAGGCCGCCCCGAGGAGCGCGAGGACGCCGGCCGAGCCGCTGCCGCAGCCGCCCGCTTCGCTCCCGCCGCGATCCTTGTAGACGTCGAAGAAGTTGGCCGCCGCAGCGGGGGTCCCCTTGACGGGCCCGAGCCTCAGGTCGCTCGCATTGCCCCCGACGCTGAACGCGCGGACGTAGACGTCGTACGGCGTGCCGTTGGCGAGTCCCCGGATCTCGGCGCTCGTGGCGGTCACCGTCGCAGTCGAGGCCGGCACGTTGTCGGGCGCAGGGTTGGCCGGCGACTGCCCCGGCGCGTACGCCTCGGCGACGTAGTGATCGACGGCGGCACCGCCCGCGGGCGCGGTCCAGCTCACGAACAGCTTCCCGTCGCCCGCGTTCACCTCCAGAGGCGCGACCGGCGCATCCGGCCTGGCCGTCTGGATCTGGAAAGTCCCGACCGCGAGGCCCTTCTTCGTGGTGCCCGCCGAGTCGTACCAGTGCGCGCAGATGAAGACGTTCGTGCCTTCGGCCGTGGCGCAGTCGATCGTCGTCGCGCCCTTGATGTCCGCCCCTGCGTGCGGCACGTCCCTGTCGGCGAGGAGCGTCGTGGCCGGCTGGAGCGGCGTACCGATCGGACCCGCGTGGACGGTCTTCGGAGTGGTCGCCTCCTTCTCGTCGCAGAACCCGTTGTTGTTGCTGTCGGCCGGATTCAGGTCCGACGCGAAGATCTTCACCTGATCGTTCACCCCGAACGCCGAGCCTTGCAGCGCGGTGATCCTCCACTCGAGGTGCAGGGAATCCTTGCCGCTGCACTGATCGGCGTTGACGAAGCTGATGTTGCCGTGCGTGCTGCTGAAGTTCGTCGTGTCCAGCACCTGGCCGTCGGACGCGGTGATGGCCAGCGCGATCAGGGGAACGGCGATCGCCGCCGCGAGGAGTGCGCGTCTCATGAAGCAGCGATTTTGCAACCGGAGAGCCACCCGGGCAAGGCGCGCAGGCTGGCGCGCCGCCTCGGCTTTTGCCTGAAGGTGCGGCCCCTCGCCGCGGCGCGGGCCGCCATTTTGGCAAGGCCGCTCGCCTGCCCTTGCCATTTTGTCAGCGCGCGCCCGCCACGCGGTCCGCCACGAGCTGCGCGAGCTGGATGGCGTTCGTGGCGGCGCCCTTGCGCGTGTTCTCGATGGAGAGGAAGAGGTCGAGCCCGTTCTCCTGCGAGCCGTCCTCGCGGACGCGCCCGACGAGGATGGCGTCCTCGTTCGCGACGAGCATGGGCATGGGATAGACGCGCTGCGCGGGGTCGTCGAGGAGCTTCACCCCCGGCGCCTTGCGCAGGACCTCGCGCGCCTCCTCCGCGCCGAGCTTCCGCTCGGTCTCGACGTTCACGGCCGCGGAGTGCCCGAAGAACACCGGCACGCGCACCGCGGTGGCGGAGATGCGGAGCGCGGGATCGCCCAGGACCTTCCGCGCCTCGCGGACGATCTTCTCCTCCTCCTCCGTCCTCCCGCCCTCGGAGAACGCGCCGACCTGCGGGATGACGTTGAATCCGATGCGGTGCGGGAAGCGGGCGGCGGGGCCGGGCTCGCGCAGGTTCAGCAGATCGCGGGATTGCTGCTCCAGCTCCTCGACGCCGCCCTGCCCGGCCCCGGAGGCGGACTGGTAGGTCGAGACGACGACCCGCCGCAGGCCGGCCGCGGCGCGGATCGGCGCGAGCGCGATGGTGAGCGCGGTCACGTTCGTGGACGGGTTCGAGACGATCCCGCGTGCCCGGACGCCGGCGACCGCGCCCGGGTTCACCTCGGGCACGACGAGCGGGACGTCCGGGTCGTTCCGGAACGCGGGCGAGTCGTCCACGGCGGCGCAGCCCTCCGCCCAGGCGCGCGGCGCCCACTCCCGCGCCACCTCCGCCCCGGCGCAGAAGATTGCGACCTCGCAGCCCTTGAACGCGCCCGGCCGCAAGGCCTCGACGCGGACGTCGTCGGCGCGGAACGAGAGCGTGGTGCCGGCGGAGCGCGCGCTCGCGAAGGGCCGGAGCGACGCCACCGGCACGTCGAGGTCGTCGAGCACGTCGAGCACGGTCCGGCCCACGGTCCCGGTGGCGCCGACGAGGGCGAGCGCGAGCGGCCGAGGGGTCATGCCGCGGCTCCGGCCGGGCGGCCCGGGCGCTCGGACTCCGCGCCGCGCGGCGAGGCGCAGGCGTCGACGAGGTAGACGATGGACTGGTAGGGCACTCCCCCGTGCGTGGTGAGCCCGATCTCGCAGGCGCGCGAGTTCGAGTAGCCCCGCTCGCAGCCGGGCGGCAGCGCGGCGCGGAGCCCGGAGAGCGCCGAGGCGGAGAGCTCCGGGTTCGTGAAGCCCTTGTCGCCCGCGAAGCCGCAGCAGCCGGTGGGCGGCACGATCACCTTCTCCGCGCAGGCCTCGGCGAGGGCGCGCAGCTTCGGCTCGAGGCCCATCTTCGTCGAGCTGCACGTCACGTGGAGCGCCACCGGCCCCTTGCGGCGCTCGAAGCGGAGCCGCTCCATGAGCCGGTCGTGGATGAACTCCGCCGGCTCCTGGATGGAGAGGTGCGGATCGAGCGTCGCCTTCATGCGCTGCACGCAGGGGCTCGTGTCGCACACGACCGGCAGCTTCCCGCCCTCGGTCGCGGCCAGGAGGGCGCGCTCGAGCTCCTTCGCCTTCTCGTCGGCGAGGCGAGGGAAGCCCTTCGACTCGAAGGCGAGGCCGCAGCACAGGCTCGACAGGTCCGACGGGAAGCGCACGTCGTAGCCCGCCTTGTCGAGCACGGAGAGCATGGCCGAGGAGAGCGCGCGGCGATCGGGATCGCCCCGCGCCGGCCCCATCATGCGCGCGATGCAGGACGGGAAGTACACCGCGCGCCGGTCGCGGCCCTTCACGACGTCCTCGAAGGCGGCGTGCGGCGCGGTGGGGGCCGCCGCGCGGAGGACCGGCAGCGCCCCGGCGGCCCGCGCCAGGGCGAGGCCGG
>DATDDC010000733.1:0-5637 GCA_036523995.1 Anaeromyxobacter sp. | reverse complement strand
GCGCTCGCCCGCGAGCTCGCGGCGGGCCTCGAGCGCCTCGCCGGCCGGGCGAGCGGCCTCGCGCGGCGGCCCCGGGTCTTCTTCGAGGAGTGGCCGGACCCGCTCATCGCCGGGATCAGGTGGGTGTCCGAGCTGCTCGAGATCGCGGGCGCGGAGGACGTCTGCGCCGAGAGCCGCGCCTCGCACGCGGCGAAGGGGCGGATCTTCGCGCCGGAGGAGGTGGCTCGGCGGGATCCCGAGGCCGTCATCGCGAGCTGGTGCGGGAAGCACGCCCGGCGCGAGGTGATCGCCCGGCGGCCGGGCTTCGCGGCCACGCGCGCCGTGAAGGACGACCAGCTCTACGAGGTGAAGAGCGCCATCATCCTCCAGCCGGGGCCGGCGGCCCTGACGGACGGCGCCGAGGCGCTGGCGCGCATCGTGGCCGCGGTGGCGCGGGGGGAGAAGCTGCCCCCGCCGCGGCCGGGGGACCTGCGCGGGGCCTGAATGCCCGGCCGGAACCCTCCAGGGCCGGTGGCTGTCGCCGGGCCCGCCGCGGTGGCAGCATCCCCGACCCGGAGCAGCAACCCGGAGCAAAGGAGCTCGACACCATGACCTCGACGACTCGATTCCTTCCGGCCCTCGCAGCGCTCGCCCTCCTCCCCGCGCTCGCGCGCGCCGCCGAGGCGCGCCAGACCGACGCCTTCCTCGACGAGACCCGCGGCCAGTGGGAGTCGCTCGCGCACCGCATCTGGGAGACGCCCGAGCTCGCCCTCAAGGAGACCCGCTCGTCCAAGGCGCTCGCGGAGGCGCTGGAGAAGGAAGGCTTCAAGGTGGTCTGGGGCTCGGGCGGCATGAAGACCGCCTTCGTCGCCACCGCGGGGAGCGGGCGGCCGGTGGTGGCCTTCCTCGCCGAGTACGACGCCCTCCCCGCCCTCTCGCAGGCCGCGGGCAAGCCCACGCACGCGCCGCTCGGGGAGAACGCGCCGGGCCACGCCTGCGGGCACAACCTGCTCGGCACGGCGTCGACCGCCGCCGCCATCGCGGCGAACCGCGAGCGCAAGGCGCGCAAGCTCCCCGGCACCATCCAGCTCTTCGGCACGCCCGCCGAGGAGGTCGGCTACGGGAAGACCTTCATGATCCGCGACGGCGCCTTCAAGGACACGGACGTGGTGCTGTCCTGGCACCCCGCCGAGCAGAACCTGGTCACGAACCGGACGCGCCTCGCGCTCGCCGGCTTCGACGTGGAGTTCTTCGGCCGCTCGTCGCACGCGGCGGCGTCGCCCTGGCTCGGCCGCAGCGCCCTCGACGCGCTCGTGCTCTTCGACCACGCCATGGCGCTCATGCGCGAGCACGTGAAGCCGACGGCGCGCATCCACCGGATGATCACCTCGGGCGGCGCGGCGCCCAACATCATCCCCGACTACGCCAAGGGCGAGTACTGGCTCCGCGACGCGACCATCGACGCGGTGAACGAGATGCAGGCGCGGCTGCGCAAGGCCGCCGACGGCGCGGCCCTCGCCACCGAGACCAAGGCCAAGGTCACGGTCCTCTTCTCCACCCGCGATCCGGTGCCCAACGACGTCCTGAACGGCGTGGTCCAGCGCGAGCTGGAGCGGGTCGGGCCGCCGGCGTTCACGCCGGCCGACGTCGAGTTCGCGAAGGCGCTGCAGAAGGATCTCGGCTTCGAGCAGGCCGGCCTCACCACGAAGGTCGTCCCCTTCGCGCCGAAGAGCGGGGGGACCGCCTCGTCCGACATCGGCGAGGTGAGCGCGGTCGTGCCGCTCGCGGAGCTGAACGTCGCGACGCGCCCGCTCGGGACGGCGGCGCACCACTGGGCCCAGACCTCCTGCGCCGCGCACCCCGTGGGCTTCAAGGGGATGGCGGTCGCGGCCAAGGTCCTCGCCGCCTCCGGGGTGGACCTCCTCGGCGATGCCGCCACGGTCAAGGCGGCGAAGGACGAGTTCGCCGTCCAGACGAAGGGCAAGCCGTACGCCTCGCCGCTCTCGGCGGACGCGAGGCCTCCTTCGCACTAGCCGCTCGGGCCGGAGCGAGCCGGCTCACGCCCCGGGCAGCTTCAGGTCCTTGAGCCGGGCGCGCAGCTCGGTCTTGAGGAACTTCCCCACGGCCGTGCGCGGGATCTGCTCCATGAAGACGAACGCGTCCGGCAGCCAGAACTTCGCGAAATTCGGCTCGAGGTACTCGCGGAGCTCGTTCTCGGTGACCTTCGACCCCTCGCGGACCACGACGCATGCCACCGGCCGCTCGTCCCACTTCGGGTGGCGCACGGCCACCACGGCCGCCTCCTTGACGGCGGGGTGGCCCATGAGCGCGTTCTCGAGGTCGACGGAGCTGATCCACTCGCCGCCCGACTTGATGAGGTCCTTCGAGCGATCGGTGATGCGGACGTAGCCCTCGCCGTCGACGGTGACGACGTCGCCGGTGCGGAGCCAGCCGTCCATGGTGAACTTGTCCGCCTCCGCCGGGTTCTTGTAGTAGCTCCTCGCGATCCACGGACCCCGCACGTGCAGCTCGCCCATGCTGGAGCCGTCGGCCGGCACGGGGCCCTGCTCGCCCAGGACGCGCGTCTCCACGAGCGGGACGGGGAGCCCCTGCGTCGCGCGCATCCGCATGCGCTCGGCCTCCGGGGCGTCGCGGAGGTGGGCCTTGAGCCGGCACACGGTGCCCACCGGCGACATCTCCGTCATGCCCCAGGCGTGCAGGACGTGCAGGCCGTGCCGCTTCTCGAAGGCCTCGATCATGGCCTGCGGCGCCGCCGAGCCGCCCACGATGAGCTCCTTCAGGCTGGAGTGGTCCCAGCCCTTCGGGTTCTTCTCGAGGGCGTCCAGGATCCCGAGCCAGACGGTGGGGACGCCGCCCGTGATCGTCACGCGCTCGCGCTGCACCAGATCGAGGAGGCTCGCCGGATCGAGGTGCGGCCCGGGGAAGACCTGCTTCGCGCCGAGCATGGTGCAGGCGAAGGGCAGGCCCCAGGCGTTCACGTGGAACATGGGGACCACCGGCATCACCACGTCCGCCTGCGAGATGTCGAGCACGTCCGGCAGCGCGATCACCAGCGAGTGGAGCACGAGGGCGCGGTGCGAGTAGAGGACGCCCTTGGGGCGGCCGGTGGTGCCCGACGTGTAGCAGAGGCCCGCGGCCTGGCTCTCCTCCAGGCGCGGGAAGGCGAACGTCGCGAGCTCGGGCGCGATGAGCGCCTCGTAGTCGATCATGTCCTTCGGCACCTCGCCGCCGTTCGTCCAGACGATGGCGTGCTGGACGCGACACTCCTGGCGGAAGCGCTCCCACACGGGGACGAGGACGTCGTCGACGAGGAGGAACTTGTCCTCCGCGTCGTTCACGATGTACGCGAGGTCCTGGGGCGAGAGCCGCGGGTTCACCGTGTGCAGGACGCCCCCCGCCAGCGGGATGGCGAAGTAGGCCTCGAGGTGGCGGCCGTGGTTCCAGGCGAGGGTGGCGACGCGATCGCCTCGCTGCAGGCCGAGGCGCGTGAGCGCGTTCGCGAGCCGCTCGACCCGCGCGTGGAACTCCGCGTAGGTGCTCCGCGCGATGGACTTGTCGGGTCGGCGCCAGACGATCTCGCGCCCCGGAAAGTAGCGGCCCGCCCGCTCGAACAGGTGCGCGAGCGTGAGCGGGTAGTCCATCATGAGGCCTTCCATGGCTCGTTCCTCCTGGTGAAGTTCCGCGCTGGCGGCGGCCGGGCCCGGATCCTACCTTGCCGGATCGCGGAACGGGGCCAGTCGGGGCGGACGGGCCGGCGGGCCCTCGGGGGGTCCTGGAAGACGCCCCCGGGGTCGCGCGTTTCCAAGGGAAGACCACCGTCCGGGACGGAGGAGATCATGGAAGAACCGCGTACGAACCTGCGCCGAACGGGGTGGCTCGCGTGGCTCATCCCCGCCGTGGTGATCGCCGCGGCCGGGGCGTACGGCGCCTACCGCCTCTGGTTCGCAGGCGGGGACTCCTCCGCCGCCGGCCCACGGGTCGCCCAAGCGCCCTCCCCCGCCGCGAGCCCCTCGTCGCCGGCGCCGGCCGACGAGACGCCGGTCGACGCCGCCGGCGCGAAGCCGGTCCTCGAGCGGATCTCGGCGAACAAGCTGTTCCAGGCGTGGCTCGCCGAGGCGAACCCGATCCGCCGCATCGTGGTCATCCTCGCGAACGCGGCCGAGGGCACCATCGCGCGCAAGCTCCTCGGGCCCTTCGCCCCCTCCTCTCCGTTCTCGGTGGAGCAGCGCGGCGATCGCACCGTGATCGCCGCCGAGTCCTACTCGCGGTACGACGCGGCGGCCGACGCCATCGACTCCGTCGACGCGCGCGCGCTCGCCTCCGCGTACCGGCGCCTCCACGGCGCGCTCGAGGCCGCCTTCCGCGAGCTCGGCTATCCGTCCGGGTCGCTGGATCGGCTCACCTTGCGGGCCCTCAAGCGGATCGAGAGCGCGCCGGTCGTGGACGGGGACGTGGCGCTCTCGAACGAGGGCGGGGTCTGGGTGTTCGCCGACGCCCGCCAGGAGCGGCTGGGCGACCTCGAGAAGCAGCTCCTCAGGATGGGGCCCCGCAACGAGCGTCGCCTCCAGGCGAAGGCGCGAGAGATCCGCGAGGCGCTGCAGCTTCCGGCCGTCGCGGCCGGCGGGCGCTGAGGCCCGTCCCTCCTGGGACGAGGGCGGCGGCGCGAGCCGCGCGCGTTCCGTTCCGTGCTAGCACAGGCGGACGGAGCACCGCGCCGGTTCGAGGAGCACCCGCTTGCCGCCGACCCCACCCCAGGCCCCGCTCCTGTCGATCGAGGGGCTCCGCGTCCGCTTCGGCTCGGGCGAGCGCGCGGTCGAGGCGGTGCGCGACCTCTCGTTCCAGGTCGAGCGCGGGGAGACCGTGGCGCTCGTCGGCGAGTCCGGGTCCGGGAAGTCGGTCACGTCGCTCTCGATCCTCCGCCTCGTGGAGCACGGGGGCGGCCGCATCGAGGGCGGGAGCATCCGCTTCCGGCGGCGCGACGGGACCGTCCTCGACCTCGCCCGGGAGAGCCAGGCGGCGATGCGGTCCATCCGCGGGGCCGAGATCGCGATGATCTTCCAGGAGCCCATGACGTCGCTCGATCCCGTGTTCACCGTGGGTCAGCAGATCGCCGAGCCGATCCGCCTGCACCAGGGGCTCTCCCGGTCCGCCGCGCGCGCCGAGGCGCTGCGCATGCTCGACCTCGTGCGCATCCCGGACGCGAGGCGCGTCCTCGACCGGCATCCCCACCAGCTCTCCGGCGGCATGCGCCAGCGCGTCATGATCGCCATGGCGCTCTCCTGCCGGCCGGGCCTGCTCGTCGCCGACGAGCCGACCACCGCGCTCGACGTCACCATCCAGGCGCAGATCCTCGCGCTCGTCCGGGCGCTCCAGGACGAGCTCGGCATGGGCGTCCTCTTCGTCACGCACGACATGGCGGTCGTGGCGGAGATCGCGGACCGGGTGGTGGTGCTCCGGAGCGGCGAGAAGGTCGAGGAGGGGCCCTCGGAGCGGATCTTCGCGACGCCCGCTCATCCTTATACGAAGGCGCTCCTCGCGGCCGTGCCGCGGCTCGGCGAGATGCGCGGGACGGAGCGGCCCGCCCCGTTCTCGGGCGCCGCGGGCGCTCCCGCCGCCGCCGCGGCGCGCGCGCCGGAG
>DATDDC010000732.1:0-14314 GCA_036523995.1 Anaeromyxobacter sp. | reverse complement strand
AGCGACGCCCTTCTCCTGAAGCCCGTAGCCCGAAGCCCGAAGCCTGCGCCGTGGAGTGACGGCGAACGCATCACGCCGCCCCCTTCTTCGGCGTCCACGCGGCCGCGGGCGGCTCGGCGAGCGCGTAGCGCCGGGGCTTCGGGGCGCCGGGCACGAGCCGCTCGTAGAGCGCGTCCATCCGCGCCAGGACGTCGGGCCGGTGGACGCACGGCTCCGGCCACTCCCGCCCGCCCTCCTCGGCCCACTTCTTCGTGGCGTCGACGCCGATCTTGCCGCCGAGGCCGAAGTGCGCGGCGGCGTGGTCGAGCACGTCGACCGGCCCGTCCACCACGACGAGGTCGCGCCGCGCGTCCACGTTGGCGAGGGCGCGCCACGCCGCCTGGGAGACGTCCTGCACGTCCACGTCGTCGTCGAACACGACGAGCGTCTTCGTGGAGGACATCTGCCCCGAGCCCCACAGCCCGTGCATGAGCTTCTTGGCGTGGCCGGGGAACTCCTTCTTCATGGAGACGAGGCAGAGGTTGTGGAAGACGCCCTCCGCCGGGAAGGCCATGTCCACGATCTCCGGGAAGATCATCTGGAGCATGGGGAGGAAGAGGCGCGCCGTGGCGCTCCCCATCCAGAAGTCCTCGGCGGGCGG
The DNA here is from genome assembly GCA_036523995.1 of Anaeromyxobacter sp. Classification (GTDB taxonomy): domain Bacteria; phylum Myxococcota; class Myxococcia; order Myxococcales; family Anaeromyxobacteraceae; genus Anaeromyxobacter. The sequence goes on along the minus strand of DATDDC010000732.1, from coordinate 13,674 downwards.
CGGGCCCACGATGGTGGCGGGGTAGACGGCGCCCTTGCGCCACGTCACCGCCGCGACGTCGAGCGCCGGGTAGTCGTCGGCGAGCGAGTAGAAGCCGGTGTGATCGCCGAAGGGCCCCTCGCGCACGAGCGGCGCGGAGGTGTCGACGAAGCCCTCGATGACGATGTCCGCGTCCGCGGGCACCTCGAGGTCGACGGCCACGCCCTTCACCATTCGTACGGCCTCGCCGCGGAGGAACCCGGCGAAGAGGTACTCGTCCACGTTGGGCGGGAGCGGCGCGGAGGCGCAGTAGGTGAGCGCGGGATCGCCGCCCAGCGCGATGGCGACCGGCATCATCCGCTCGCCCTTCTTCTTGTAGCCGCGGTAGTGCGCGGTGGCGGTCTTGTGGAGCTGCCAGTGCATGGCGAGCCGGCGCGGCCCGAGTACTTGAAGTCGATACATCCCCACGTTGCGGATCCCCGTCTCCGGATCCCGCGTGATGACCTGCGGGAACGTGAGGAACGGCCCCGCGTCGTGCGGCCAGGTGGTGAGCACGGGGAGCTTGCGCAGGTCGGGGTCGCGGTCCACCACCTCCTGCGAGGCGCCCGAGGAGGCGCGCCTCGGCGCCATCGAGGCGAGCTTCCCGAGCTTGGGGAGCATCTTGAGCTTGTCCCAGAACGACTGCGGCGGCGCCATGCGCAGGAGCGCGCGCAGCTCCTTCGCGTGATCCTCGTAGTCCTCGCAGGAGAGCGCCCAGCTCGCGCGGCGCCGCGTCCCGAAGAGGTTCATGGCGACCGGGAACGATCCCGACGCCGGGCTCTCGAAGAGGAGCGCCGGCCCTTCCTGCTTCGCGGCGCGGTCGGCGAGCGCGGCCATCTCCAGCACCGGATCGACCTTCTCGCGCACGCGCACGAGCTCGCCGGCGCGCTCGAGCCGATCGAGGAACTCCGCGAGCGAGGCGTAGGCCATGGCGCGCGATCTCTACAACTTCGCCCGCCTTGTTTCAATGTTCGTTGAAATGATAGAAGCCCGCGGCGATGCACACGATCCGCGTGGCCCACAGCCCCGATTCCGACGACGCGTTCATGTACTACGGGATCGCCTGCGGGGCGGTCCGCGCCGAGGGCATCCGCTTCGAGCAGGCGCTCTCGGACATCGAGTCGGCGAACGCCGCCGCGCTCCAGGGCCGCTGGGACGTCACGGCCATCTCCGCGGCGGCATACCCCCACCTCGCCGACCGCTACCTGCTCCTCGACAGCGGGGCCTCCCTCGGAGACGGCTACGGCCCCGGCATCGTCGTCCCGGCCGGGTCGAAGGTGACGCGCCTCGAGGACCTCGCCGGAAAGCGCATCGCCACGCCCGGCGCGCGCACCAGCGCCGCCCTCGCCCTCGCGCTCCGGCTGCCCGATCACGTCGCCGTGCCCATGGACTTCAAGGACGTCGGCCCCGCCGCCCTGCGCGGGGAGGTCGAGGCGGGCCTCGTCATCCACGAGGGCCAGCTCACGGTCGCGGAGGACGGGCTCCGGGTCGTCGAGGATCTGGGGAGGAGCTGGAAGGCCCGGACCGGCCTCCCCCTCCCGCTCGGGCTCAACGCGGTGAGGCGCGATCTCCCCGAGCCGGTCCGCCGCGCCGCCGCCGTCGCGTGGAAGGCGTCCATCGACTACGGCCTCGCGCATCGCGACGAGGCGCTCGACTACGCCATGACCTTCGCGCGCGGCCTCGACCGGAAGAAGGCGGACGCCTTCGTGGGCATGTACGTGAACGACTGGACGCGCGAGCTCGGCCCGCGCGGGCGGGAGGCGGTGGCGCGGTTCCTCTCCGAGGCGGCCGAGCGCGGCCTCGCGCCGCGGGTCGCGATCGAGTACCAGGAGCGCTGAAAAGGCGAAGGCCCGCCCCGCGCAGGAACGCGGGCCGGGCCCTCGCGATCGCTCCCCGTCGCTAGCTGCCGAACCCGAAGGCTCCCCGGATGCCGATGGTGAGCCACTCGTGCATCTTCTTGTCGGAGATGGTCCCGCTTCCGCCGTTGCTGCTGCTGATGTCGCTGTACTGCCCGAGCGAGAAGCTGGCGAAGCCACCCAGGCTGAACTGGGGCGCGAGCCGCCAGTCGATGCCGCCCTGGAGGATGAGGAACTCGAAGCCGCTCGTGGTGACGTCGCCGCCCGAGGCGCTCAGCTTGAGGCTGTCGTAGCCGAGCCCGACGCCGGCCCAGGGCTCCATCTGCTGCTTCGGGTCCGCGAAGGAGTAGAGGAGCTGGGCGCCGATGCGGAACGAGCTCGTCGAGCAGCTCGACCCGGTCAGATCGCAGAGGTCCTTCGTCAGGCCCGAGACCGATCCGAAGCCGTAGGAGACGTAGCCGCCGATGGTGAGAGCGGTGCCCTGGAGCCGATAGCCGATGTCGAGCTGCAGCGGGATCTGGCCGTTCGTGATGTCCGTCATCTTCGCGCTGCCGTCCGCGTCGCCCAGCGCGATGGCGTAGCCGGTGCGAGCGCCCACGCTCCACTGCGCCTGCGCCGCCGCCGGAACGAGTACCGCGAGCACCCCCAGAGACAAGAAGAACCTTCTCATTGTGGTCTCCCTCCAGTGTGTCGAGCGGACGTCGCTCGACCGGGATCGATCGCGTCGAGCCGAGCGCCCGACGTCGGCGCGCAGCATCGCCCGTCCTCGGGGGCAATTTCAACTTTCGGTGTCGCTTCGAGTGGGAGCGCCGCCTTCAACCCTGCTCCGAGAGTGGAATTCCGATGGATATCGCCGCGGCGCGGCATGAGGCGCGGGGAGGGGTCCGGCGGACCGAGGTCGGAGCGACTCGCGGCTCCACCGAGCGGGCGCTCGGCTGCTCGGTGCATGGGCCGGCCCGGCGCGGCCCTGGCGGAGCCGTCTCACGCCTGCCAGGGCGCGCCCACGCGCCGTTCGACGGGCGCGGGGAGAGGTTGTAGAAGGGCGCCATGGATCGCCTCGACCGCGCCCGCACCCTGGTCCTCTCCGCGCTCGAAGCCGTCGAGAGGGAGATCGCGACGCCCCGCCACAAGCTCCGCCCGCAGGAGCTCGGAACCTGCCGCGAGACCTTGCGCGGCTATCTCGAGGCCATCGACAAGGGAGCCTTGCCGCCCCGCCGCGAGCGAGGCGAGGGGCTCGGCCGGATCGTGATGGACTCCTGGCCCTTCGACCTCGACCTCGGAAACCTCGTCCTCCAGGCGGAGCGCGCCTGGCGGAACGCGTAGCACCGGGGCGCCGCCGCCCTGCGCTCGGCCGCGGCTCCCTCGGGCCCTATCGGCCGAGCTCGGCGTGGAGGCCGACCGTGAGCCACTCGTGGAGCCTCTGCCGCGCAGCCGCGACGCGCTAGAAGGCCCGCTCGGTCAGCGACACCGCCGCCTCGTGGAGCGCGCGGCGGTGCGGGCCGTCCGGCACGTCGGCGAGCGCGGCCATCGCGGTGCGGGTGTGCTCCCGGGCGAGCGCGCGCGCGGCCTCGACGCCGCCGACCTTCCTCACGACCTCGATGACCTCGGCCGCGACGCTCGCGCCCTCGGCGCGGCCGTCGATGAGCGCGCGCAGGCGGTCGCGGAGCCTGGGCTCGGCCTCGCAGGCGCGGATGAGCGGGAGCGTGGCCTTGCCCTCGAGGAGGTCCGTCCCGAGCCGCTTGCCGAGCAGGGTCGGATCGGCGCCGTAGTCGAGCGCGTCGTCCACGAGCTGGAAGGCGATGCCGATCCCCTCGCCGAAGCGGGCGAGCGCGTCGGGCAGGGCGCCGGTCACGCCCGCGGCCCACGCCCCCGCCGCCGTGGCCCAGCCGAAGAGCGAGGCGGTCTTCCCGACGACCACCGCGAGGTAGTCCTTCTCGGTCGCGGCGAACGAGCCGCGCAGCGAGAGCTGGAGCACCTCGCCCTCCACGAGCCGCCGCATGGTGACGAGGAGCGGCGGGAGCGCGCTCTTCCCGCCGGGCTCGGCCGAGACGATCTCGAGCGCGCGGGTGAGGAGCCAGTCGCCGGAGAGCACCGAGACGGCGTTCCCCCAGATGATGCGCGAGGCGGGCTGGCCGCGCCGCTCGGGTCCGTCGTCGATGACGTCGTCGTGGAGGAGCGTCGCCGAGTGCGTGAGCTCCGCGGCCACCGCGAAGGGCACGGCGCGGCGCATCTCGCCGCCGCAGGCCCCGCAGGCGAGCAAGGTCACCATGGGGCGGATGCGCTTCCCGCCGGCGGAGACGAGGTGGCGGGCCGCGCCCTTGAGCTTCTCCTCCGCGTCCTCGGTGGCGCGGGTGAGCTCGGCCTCGAGCGCGAAGAGGCTCTCCGGCAGCGCCGGGACGCCGGCGAGGGCGGCCTTCGCGCGCTCGGGGCGGACGCCGCGGTCGGCGGTCTCCTCGAGCTGCGCCAGGATGGCCTGGTCCTTCGCCATTGGCGTCCTCCGGGAAAGCTTCAACGAAAGTTGAAAGCGTATAGCGCGCCGCGCGCGGCGCGGTCAACGCGTCCCTCCGGCCCGATCATTCGTAGTCGCAGGGCCCGGCCTCCTCGCCGCCGTCGTAGCCGTTCGGCCCCGGCTTCCCGTCGCCGAAGGAGGGGAAGCCCACGTGGAGCGAGATGCGGTACCTCGCGGGCAGGGGCGAGGTGGGCCGCACCACCGTCGCGTCCGTGTGCTCCCGCGAGCGGATGCGCAGCGCGCGGTTCGACGGGTCCGGAGGGCGATGGCGAGGGTCCGCGCCATCGCGTGCTACGTTGCGCACGTGCCGGTCGTGAAGCTCATCCTTTCGTACGACGGGACGCGCTTCGTCGGGTGGCAGGTCCAGCCGAACGGGCGCTCGGTCCAGTCGGAGGTGGAGAAGGCGCTCGAGACGCTGCACAAGGCGCCGCGGCGCGTGACGGCCGCGGGCCGCACGGACGCGGGCGTGCACGCCCGCGCGCAGGTGGTCTCGTTCGCGGAGGAGCGGCCGCTCCCGCTCTCCGCCTACGTGAAGGGCATGAACGCGCTCCTCCCCGAGGACGTCGCGGTCCGCTCGGCGTCGATCGAGCCCGACGGCTTCGACGCGCGGCGGAGCGCGCGGGGAAAGCGCTACCGCTACGTCATCGAGAACGCGCCGTCGCGCGAGCCGCTCGGACGCCTCCAGGCCTGGCAGCTCTTCGTGCCGCTCGACGTCGCCGCCATGCGCGAGGCCGCCCGGCACCTCCTGGGCCGACACGACTTCGCGGCGTTCCAGGCGGCGGACTGCGCCTCGGACCACGCGGTGCGCGAGGTGAGGCGGCTCGACGTCCTGGGTGAGGCAAACCGCCGCATCGAGGTCGTGGTCGAGGCGACCGCGTTCGTGAAGCACATGGTGCGGAACATCGTCGGAACGCTCGTGGAGGTGGGCCAGGGGAAGCGGAAACCGGAATCGATCCCGGAGCTCCTGGGGCGGGGGGACCGCAGGGAAGCGGGGCGGACGGCGCCGCCCCAGGGCCTCTTCCTCGAAGAGGTGTTTTACTGACCCATTCGGCACGTCGCGCCGCCGCGTGTTAGTCTCTCGCCCCTTCCCTTCGCCCCTCTCTGAGGAGGAGCAGATGTCGCAGAAGAAGCTCAAGGTCGGCGTGCTCGGCGCCACCGGGATGGTGGGCCAGCGGTTCGTTTCCCTGCTCGAGAGCCACCCCTGGTACGAGGTCACGCTCGTCGCGGCGAGCGCGAACTCCGCCGGGCACAAGTACGCGGACGCGGTGAAGGGCCGCTGGGCGCTCAAGTCCGGGATCCCCGCCGCGGCCGCGAACCTTACCGTGAAGAACGCCTCGGACGTCGCCGCCATCTCGGAGGCGGTCGACTTCGTCTTCTGCGCCGTCGACATGTCGAAGGAGGAGACGGCGAAGCTCGAGGAGGACTACGCGAGGAAGGAGACGCCCGTCGTCTCCAACAACTCCGCCCACCGCGGCACGCCCGACGTGCCCATGATGATCCCCGAGGTGAACCCGGAGCACGCGGCCGTCGTCGAGGCCCAGAAGAAGCGGCTCGGGACCAGGCGCGGCTTCATCGCGGTGAAGCCGAACTGCTCGCTCCAGAGCTACGTGCCGGCGCTCCACCCGCTCTTCCGCTTCGGCCCGAAGCGCGTCGCGGTCTGCACCTACCAGGCGATCTCGGGCGCGGGGAAGACCTTCGAGACCTGGCCGGAGATGACGGACAACCTCATCCCCTTCATCAAGGGCGAGGAAGAGAAGAGCGAGCAGGAGCCCATGAAGATCTGGGGCTCGCTCGCGGGCGGCAAGATCGAGAAGGCGCGGGAGCCCGTCATCACCGCGCAGTGCATCCGCGTCCCCGCGTCGGACGGCCACATGGCCGCGGCGTTCGTCACCTTCGACCGCAAGCCCGAGAAGGCCGAGGTGATCGAGCTGTGGAAGAGCTGGGTGCCGAAGCCGCAGAAGATGGGGCTCCCCTCCGCGCCGAAGCCGTTCCTCACCTACTTCGAGGACGACTCCCGCCCACAGACCCGGCTGGACCGCGACATCGGGAACGGCATGGGCGTCGCGATCGGCCGGCTCCGGCCCGACGCGCTCTTCGACTACCGGTTCGTGTCGCTGTCGCACAACACTGTGCGCGGCGCGGCCGGCGGCGCGGTGCTCACCGCGGAGCTGCTCACGTCGGACGGCCTCATCCAGCCGAAGTAGCCGCTCCGCGGCCCCCGGCAGGGCTTGGGGCCCGGCCTGGCTTGTGATTAGCATGCCATCCTCGGCGCGCGCTCCGCGCGCCGGAGGCGTCGCATGCGAAGACCACAGGCGGTGCAGGCGCTCGTCGCGGGCGCGGCCATCCTCGCCGCGAGCTGCACGAAGCAGGATCCCTGCTCGAGCGACAACCTCAAGCTCGAGACGCTGCAGCTCGTGTCGAACTGGTACCTGTACCCCGACCTCCTGCCCGGGCTCGTCGATCTCGACGCCTTCGCAGGTCCGGCCGATCTCCTCGACGGGCTCACCTCGCAGGCGCGCTCCCAAGGGCTGGATCGATTCTGGAGCTACACGACCACGCCCGCCGCGCAGCAGGCCTTCTTCGATGCGGGGACGTTCGTCGGGTTCGGCGTGAACCTGCTCACCCGCAGCGACGGCACGGGGACCGGCCACCTCTTCGTCTCGCAGGTGTACACCGGCTCCGCGGCCGAACTCGCCGGGTTCAAGCGCGGCGACGAGATCGTCGCCATCGGAGTGTCCGACCCGCTCACGCCCGCCTCGACGCTCATCGCGAGCGACACGGTGGGTGACGCGCTCGGGCCCGCCACGGCCGGCATCCAGCGGTCGTTCGACGTCCTGCCCGCCGGCGGCTCGCCCCAGGAGCGCCGGACCATGACGAAGGGGACGTACAACCTCGATCCCGTGCCGAGGAAGTGGTTCGTCATCGACAGGTCCACCCTGATCCCGCCGCTCCCGCCGGCCGGCTACGTCGCGCTGCGCTCGTTCATCACGCCGGCCGAGACGCCTCTCCAAGAGGCGTTCACGGACTTCAAGGCGGCGGGCGTGAAGGACGTCATCGTCGACCTCCGCTACGACGGCGGCGGCCGCATCCTGACGGCCGAGCTCCTCTCGAACCTCCTCGGCGGCGGGCTCGCGACGAAGCCGGCGTTCGAGCTCGACTACAACGTCTTCAACCAGGCGAGCAACTCGGCCGTCCCGTTCACGCCGGTCGCCGCCAGCCTCACGCCGGACCACGTGGCCTTCCTCGTGTCGGGCGCGACCGCCTCCGCGAGCGAGCTCGTCCCGAACGCGCTCGCGCCGTACCTGCCCGTCCTGCTCGTCGGCCACCAGACCTACGGCAAGCCGGTGGGGCAGGTGGGCTTCCAGGACTCGCAGTGCGGGCTCGTCGTGAACCTCGTCACGTTCCGGCTCGCGAACTCGGCCGGCGCGACCAACTACTACGGCGGGCTTCCGTACACCGGGTTCCCGGGGTGCTCGGTCGCGGCCGACGACGACCTCACGAAGGACACGTGGGACCCGACCGAAGGGCAGACCGCCGCGGCGCTGGCCATGCTCCAGACCCTCTCGAGCGGGGGCACCTGCCCGGCAGCTCCGAGCCCGCTCGCCGTTCCGGGGTCCACCGACTCGTACCCCGCGGCGGTCGGGCCGTCCGAGGCCCAGCGCCACGTCCGCGGCCTCTTCTAGCCTCCAGCGTCGCCCGGCGTCGCCGCGACGCGGTATATTCGCGTCAATCGGCCGCACCCGAATAGGCCGCGGTTAGGCATCCGAGCAAGCGCATTTTCGCTTGGACGGCGTCCCGGAAGGTGCTTTTCTACGCCCTCCCCCGGCACCCCCGGCTCCCCGGGAGGGGCCCCAACGCCGTTGAAATCGGAGGAAACACCAGATGAAGAAGATCCTTGCCGCCCTCGTCGCCCTCGCGTTCGTCTCCCCGGTCTTCGCCGAGGAGAAGGCTGCTGCTCCTGCGGCCCCGGCTGCTCCGGCTGCTGCGGCTCCCGCGGCCCCCGCGAAGGAGGAGAAGGCTGCCGAGAAGAAGGCCGAGCCGAAGAAGGCCGAGAAGAAGGCCACCAAGAAGGCCGACAAGGCCGAGAAGAAGGCCGACGCGAAGTAGTCGCGCCGCTCGATCGAAGCTCCGGGGGCCGGTCGCCGAGAGGCGGCCGGCCTTCGTTTCTGGCGGGGGGACACTCGCGGCGGCCCCGACGTCGTCGGCCGCCGCTCGCGCCCCCCCGATCCCCCCGCTCGCTGCGGGCCAGCCTCATCCGGCTGGCCCTGCGCTCGCCATCGAATCGGGCGCTCGCCCTAGCTCCCGGCCGGCTCGTCGGCGAGCGCCTTGCGCAGCCGCTCGCGGAACCCCGTGGGAAGGGTCTGCGATCGGGCGAGGTGGCGCCGGAGCGACTCCACCACGCCGCGGAACTCGCCGCCGAAGCGGGCGCAGCCGTCGCAGCCGCGCAGGTGCTCCTCGAGCCGGGTGGCCTCCGGCGCGGGCAAGTCGCCGTCGAGGTAGTCCGAAAGGCGGTCCAAGACCTGCCCGCAGGAGAGACCGGCGATGACCTTCTCGTGCTCGAGCTTCACTGCGCCTTCTCCTCGGGACGCCTGAGCGTCTCCTCCACCCGTTCCTTGAGCGTGAGCCGCGCCCGGTGCAACCGGCTCTTCATGGCCGCGAGCCCGATGCCGAGCGCCGCCGCGGCCTCCTCCCCGGAGAGCCCCTCCACGTCCCGGAGCAGGAGCACCTCCCGCGCCTCCTCGTCCATCCCGGAGAGCGCCCGCTCCAGCACCGCCGCCATCTGCGCGTCCGCGACGCGCTCGTCCGCCCCCCGCTGCTCGGCCGCCACGCCCTCGGCGGCCTCGAGGCTGTCGTGCCGCTCCGGCGCCCCAGCGCGCCGGCGCTGGCGCCGCCTGCAGGCGTGGATGACCACCTGGAAGAGCCAGGTGCGCGCGCTCGCCTCACCCCGGAACGTGCCGGAGCCGCGCCAGGCGGCGAGGAGGCCGTCCTGCAAGGCGTCCTCGCCGTCCCGCTCCGAGCCGCACGTGCGGTTCGCGTAGCGGAACAGGGCGTCGCCGTGCCGCGCGACGAGGGTCTCGAACGCGCCGCGGTCGCCCTGGGCCGAGAGGCGCACGAGGTCCTCGTCGCTCGTGTCGTCCACGCTCTTGAGAGCCACGGCGCGCAGCATAGGATCCGCGCCTGCGGAAGTGAATCCCGGCCGCGGCGCGGTGACTCCCCTCGGGCAAGGAGGAATCACCGTGACCAACGAAGGAACGCTGGATCGCTTCATCCGCATCGTCATCGGCATCGCCCTGCTCTCCCTCACCGTGGCCGGGCCGAAGAGCATGGTCGGCCTCGTGGGCATCGTGCCCATCGTCACCGGCCTCGTGGGCTTCTGCCCGCTCTACCGGCTCATGGGCGTGAGCACCTGCCCGGTGTCGCAGAAGAGGTAAGCGCGGCGGCCGTCACTCGACGGCCGCCTTCGAGCCCCGGGCCGTCTCGTTCCGGTAGTGCTCGAAGAGGTCCGACAGGGTCTTTCCGCGCTCGACCGGGAACGTCTCCGCGAGCACGCGCAGCTCGCGCACCCGGTCGAGGCGGAAGGTCCTGAAGTCCCGGCGCAGCTCGCACCAGGCCCCGAGCGACCACACCGGCCCGAAGTAGAAGAGGCCGAGGGGGAGCACCGTGCGGCTCGTCGTGGCGCTCTTGCGGTCCTCGTAGGCGAAGGCCACCTTGCGGCGCTCGCGGATGGCGGCGCGCAGGGAGCCGAGCGAGGCGCGCTGCGCGGCGCTCTCGTGGAAGTTCACGGCGTGGAGCGCGGAGTCGGCCATGCGCTGGCGGAGCTCGCGCGGCAGGACGGCCTCCACCTTGGCGAGGACGTCCTCCGCCGCCGCGGCGAGCCCGGCGTCCGCCCAGCCGCGGACGACGCGCGCCCCGAGGACGAGCGCCTCGACCTCCGTCTCGTTGAACATGAGCGGCGGGAGGTCGAAGCCGCGGTCGAGCGCGTAGCCGACGCCCGCCTCGCCGCGGATGGGGACGCCCGAGGCCACGAGGTCCTGGACGTCCCGGTAGACGGTCCGCACGGTGACGCCGAGCGCCTCGGCGAGCTGCGCCGCCGTGACGGCGCGGCGGCGGCGCAGCCGCTGCACGAGCTGGAAGAGGCGGTCGGCGCGCCGCACGGCGGGATCCTACTTCGCGGTCCCGAGCTTCTCGAACAGGCCGAAGACCGCTCCGGCCGGGTCGCGCAAGACGGCGAAGTGGCCGACGTCGGGGATGGTGGCGCGGGGCGCCTCCACCCTGGCGCCGAGCTTCTGGGCGCGCTCCACCGCCGCGTCGAGCCCGGGCACCGTGACGTACGGCGTCCAGTAGGACGCGCCGCCGGCGAACGGCGCCTTCATGAGGCCGGCGCCGATCCCGCCTCCCGTGTCGATCTCGGTGTAGACGCCCATGGGCGTCTCCTTGTCGTCGGTCTTCCAGCCGAAGAGCTCGGCGTAGAAGCTCCGGGCGCGGCGGGGATCCTGCGAGTGAAGCTCCGCGTAATCGATGCTATGGGACATGGCGTTCTCCTGGGTCGGACTGCGTTGCGGGAGAACATGGCTCCCCCCTGCTGACAGCGTCGTGTCAGGAGAGCGCGGCTGCACCCGGATGAGCGCCTCCGGCGAGCGCCCGCCGCCCCCGGGGCGCGGGCGTCAGGGGGGTCGAGGATGCTCCGGCTCCGGCGAGCCTTCCGCATGACCGCGCCGATCTCGCTCAGCGTCCGACAGGCCCGCGCCCTCCACCTCGCGGCGCAGGGGCTCCTCGCGCCGCCGGCCCGCCCGGCCACGAGGGAGGACGTGCGCCTCGCCATCGCGCGCATGCAGCTCCTCCAGATCGACACCATCCACGTGGTGGCGAGGAGCCCGTACCTCGTGCTCTTCTCGCGCCTCGGCAGCTACGAGCCGCGCTGGCTCGACGAGCTGCTCGAGGCGGGCGCCATCTTCGAGTGCTGGGGCCACGAGGCGTGCTTCGCGCCCATCGAGGACTGGGCCCTGCACCGGCGCATCGCCGACACGAAGGACCACTGGTTCGTGAACCGGGCCCGCCGCCTCCTCCGCGAGGACCGGGGCGCGATGCGCGCCCTCCTCGCCCACGTGACGGAGCACGGCCCGGTGAAGGCGGCCGACTTCGCGCGCGGCGACGCCGCCTCACGGTCCGGGAAGGCCTCGGGCTGGTGGAGCTGGAGGAAGGAGAAGGCCTTTCTCGAGGCCTGGCTCGCGCTCGGCGAGATCATGATCGCGCGGCGCGAGCGCTTCCACCGCGTCTACGACCTCCGGAGCCGCGTCTTCCCCGGGGCCGACGGGCTCGCCCTCCCCAGCGCCGCGGCGGCGAGGCGCGAGATCGTCGAGCGGACGGTGCGCGCCCTCGGCGTCGTGGAGGCGCGCCTCGTCCACGACTACTTCCGCACGAAGCCGCGGCTCTCCGACGGCGACCTCCGCCCGCTCCTCGACGACGGGACCGTCGTGGCCGCCTCCGTGGAGGGCTGGAGGGGGCCGGGGTACGTGCACCGCGATCACGTGGCCCTCGCCGGGAGGATCTCCGCGGGGGACCTCCCGCCCTCGCACACGACCCTCCTCTCGCCCTTCGATCCGGTGGTGTGGGACCGCGAGCGCGCCCGGGCGATGTTCGGCTTCGACTACCGGCTCGAGTGCTACGTCCCGGCGCCGAAGCGGAGGTACGGCTACTACGTCCTCCCCATCCTCCGCCGCGGCGAGCTCGTCGGCCGCCTCGACGCGAAGGCGCACCGGGCCCTCGGGGTCTTCGAGGTGCGGTCGCTCCATCTCGAGCCCGGGGTGAAGCCGGGCGAGGCGCTCCTCCGCGACGTCGCCCGCGCCGTGGCGGGCTGCGCCGCCTGGCACGGGACGCCGGAGGTGCGCTTTCGCCGGACGGCGCCGCGGGACGTCGGCCGAGCGCTCGCCGCGCTCGTCGAGCGGGGGCGGGGGCGCGGGGGGACGGTCGAGCGACCGCGGGGACGGGGAGGGCGCGTGAGCCCGGGCGGGGGCGCGGCGCGGGGTTAGCTCGTCCTCATGGGCCGAGGCCGGGGGAGCGCGGTCGCGCGCTCAGCAAGACCCTCCGAGCTCGGAGTGGTACGCGACGAGCGACTCGCGCCCCCACACCTCCTGCACGTCGATGCGGAGCCCCGAGATGGCGTGGTGGAGCCCCCGCTCCGCCACGAAGGGGATGCCCTCCACGTCGAGCCTGAGGTCGTCGAGCGCTGCCGTCTCGTCCAGAGACAGGTGGTAGGAGTAGCCGCTTCAACCGCGGCCGACGTCGATGCGGATGAAGCGGGCCCCGGCCTCGCGCGCGAGGGCGGCGCGGAGCCGCTCCTTCGCCCTGTCGGTCACCTCGATGGACGGCGCCGCCTCGATCATCCCGGCCTCCTCCCGGCGTCGGAGCCAGGGGCCCGGGTTTGGATTCGGGGCCGCGCCGGAGCGAGGGTATCCCTCTCCCGCTCACCCTCGCTCTCGGGGCCTATCGGCCGATCGCGGTGACGCAGACGGTCACCGCATTCGCGCTGATCTGCAGGTCGACGGCGTCGGCGGCCTTGAGCTTCCCGGACGCGGCCGCGCGCGACAGGTCCGCCGAGTAGGCATCCAGCTGCTTCAGCACGTCCTTGAAGTCGAGCTTGTCGAAGGCGCTCGAGGCCTTCGTGAGGTGCGAGAGCAGCCGCTGCTGGGCGTTCGCGCCCTGACCTCCCGCGAAGAGCGCGTCGTCCGTCCGCGTCGCCAGCGTCCGCAGCGCGTTCTGGCATTCGCTGACGGTGCTCGCGGCCGCCGGAGCGGCTGCGAGGAGCGAGGCCAGCGCAAGGACGAGCGCGACGAGAGGCCAGCTCTTCTTCATGGTTCGACTCCTTTCCGTGCGCCTCCGCGCCGGGGGCGCGCACCCCCGGCGCGGACGAGGTGGTTCCCGGTCCGCCTACTGGCCGATCGCGTTGACGCAGGCGATCACGGTGTTCGCGCCGAGCTGCAGGTCGACCGCGCTGGTCGCGTCGATCTTGCCGGAGGCGACGCCCTTGGAGAGGTCGGTCGAGTAGCGGTCCATCTGCCTCAGCGTGGACCCGAGGTCGAGCTGGGAGAGCTCCTTGGTCGCCTGCGCCAGGTGGTGCAGCAGCTGCGACTCGAGCTTCAGGCCCTGGTCTCCGCGGAGATAGGTCGCGTTCGACGTCGCCACGGTCAGCAGGTCGATGTCGAACTGGCACTCGTCGGCGGTGGTGGCCGACGCCTTCGCCGGACCGAGCAGGAGCACGAGCGCCGAGACGAGCGCTGCGAGGATGGATGC